>CAVKVE010000013.1:0-3714 GCA_963659655.1 Bacteroidaceae bacterium
AATATCTACGCTAAGTGCTTGAGTATAGGAATTGACATCACCAAAGAGTATATCCCGGTGGCACCGTGTGCGCACTATATGTGCGGCGGTATCAAAGTCAACCTCGACGGAGAGTCGACCATCCATCGTCTCTACGCCGTGGGCGAATGCTCCTGCACGGGGCTACACGGCGGTAACCGCTTGGCAAGCAACTCGCTGATAGAGGCGGTCGTCTATGCCGACGCAGCGGCTCGGCACAGCTTGAGCATGATAGAGAGCTATGACTTCAATGAGCATGTACCCGAATGGAACGACGAGGGGACACTCTCGAACGAAGAGCGGGTGCTGATAGCACAAGATGTACGCGAGGTAGGGCAAGTGATGTCCACCTATGTGGGAATTGTGCGCTCGAATCTGCGGCTGCGCCGTGCGTGGGAACGCCTCGACTTGCTCTATGAGGAGACGGAAGACCTGTTCAAACGCGTGAAAGCGACCCGCGATATATGCGAGTTGCGCAACATGATCAATGTGGGATACCTCATAACGCGTCAGGCCATCGAGCGCAAAGAGAGCCGAGGACTGCACTACAATATTGACTATCCGAAGACAAACAATGCTCCGGCTCAGGAGGTTTGGTAAGAGATGGTTCGGGAGTGCTTCGGGAATAATGGGTTGAAAATGGAGAAAACGATGCACGCATAGACTTGATGTAAATCCACAGAGATATAGATAGCTACGGAGAGGATTGATATAAATGCACGGAATTGCTTTACATAGCGTGGTGCCGGTGAGGGCAGATGCTCGAGAACAGGCAGAACAAACAACGCAAATGTTGTTTGGGGAAGTATGCACGATCGAGGAGCGGAAAAGCCGTTGGAATCGGGTGAAATTGCAACTCGACGGACAAGAAGGGTGGGTCGACAAAAAGATGATTACACCCATGAGCCAAGAGGAATATGAAGCCCACACAAAGGCTCTCAAAACGGCTGCCATGGTGGCCATGCCTATGGCCTACGCCGTGAGCGAAAACAATGGACAGACCATCCCCCTGACCGCCGGAACGAGGCTTCCGAACTACAAAGAGGGCGCATTCTCGGTATTAGGCGTGCGTTTCCGTATCGACCCAAGCATGGTGATAGAACACCCGCTGGAACTGACGCAGGCGAACCTGCTGCAGGCTACGCGATTCTTCCTGAACGTGCCGTATCTATGGGGCGGGAAAAACGCTATGGGTATGGACTGCTCCGGATTCACACAGGTTGTATTCTCGCTATTCGGAAAGCAACTGCAAAGAGATGCTTCGGCGCAGGTTCGGCAAGGGCGGACGATTGCAAGCTTGAAGACCGCAAAACCCGGTGACTTGGTGTTTTTCTGCCATTATCACGAGGGAAATGAGGTGGAAAATAAGTTGGAAAATGGGTTGGAAAATAAGCAGGAAAACGAGTTGGGAAATGAACCCAATGGGCAAGAGGTCGGTTCGGCTGAAAATAGTACAGTAGGAACGCAAAAAGAGTCGAATCCAACGGGAAATGAGCGGGTGACGCATGTGGGAATACTGCTCGACTCGGAACGAGTGCTGCACTGCTCCGGGCGGGTGAAAGTGGAGCGAATAGACGACACGGGAATTCTATCAATGGAGCAGGCTGACGAGGCGCACCCAACGGGCGTATATACGCATAAACTACTGTGCATCAGGCGAATATAATGCACTATCAAGTGCGTTGCTACTTGGAAAAAGAGAGCAAATGGACAAACAAAAAAATAGGTTGCCGATTGGGGCAACCTATTTTTGTATAGCTCTCGGCTACGACTGTAGCAAGGCTACTAATTCATAGAGGTTGGTTGTATCGTAGCATTGCTACGGATTTTCATAGTCGGTACGCTTCGTTATTGAATATCAATGATTCGAGTCGGTTGTTTTTGAACAGTCGGGTCGAGTTTAGGCAACTCGATGTGCAAAATACCATCGCTCACACGAGCCGAAATCTTGTCCTTGTCTACATTGTCCGGCAAGAGCAACGATTGCTCGAAGCGGCTGTACGAGAACTCGTGACGGATGTAATGGCGCTCGGATTTTTGCTCCTTCTCGCTGTTGCATTGGCACTCTTTCTTGTCCGACTTGTCGTTGTCGTTCTTGCTCTCACACTTCTTCTCCAACAAGACTACCAACTCGTCTTGGTCGTTGACATGGATGGAGAAATCGTTCTTCGTCATACCCGGAGCGGCTATCTCAACATGGTAAGCACCATCGTCTTCCAAGACATTGATAGCGGGCGTGTTGTGCGCTGTATGTACTACCGGCCATTCATCACTGAAAAAGTCGTTAAATAAACTCGGTAACCAATTTTGGTCGTTTCTTCTAGTTGCTAACATAATCATAAAATTTAAATAGTTTGGTTAGTGCCTGACCGGAGGTGCATCTCGCAGAGTCGCTTGCGGCTCGTATGCATTGCTCGGTCAAGCATTCACTAACACCGATTGCAACTTGTGTGCCAGTGCCGAAATAAGGGCTCGCGTGGTGACAAAATGACACGAAATGGTGACAAATTGACGGAACGGCTGACAAATAGACAGAAAAAAGGCGGGAGCCATGCTCTCGCCTCCGGTAGCCCCACCGAGAATCGAACTCGGATCTAAGGTTTAGGAAACCCGTATTCTATCCATTGAACTATAGGGCCGGGATAATTATGAATGATGAATTATGAATTATGAATTATGAATGATTTGTTTGTAATAGGTGTGGTATGCGAGGCGTGGGGTGAGTCGGTTTTGGTTAGCGGGAACAGCGGGAGGGGAACTCGCCGTACTCCTCAAAGGTGTAGTTGAGGAAGTCGTTCATAGGGCGGGCCGCAGCGGCTATATCCGCAATATGGTCGATGAAATCGGGCGAAGTGACATCCCCATCGGTCAACGGCGTGGAGAACGTGAACGCCTTGCGGCGTAACCAATCGGCATGCACAAAGGTAGCGTCAAAGCCCGCCGGAACCTTCTTGAGCATCTCATCGGTATCGAAATCGGTGAAATAGCGTTGCCAAGCGGGCATAGCCATAATCTGCTCGACCTCCTCGTAGTTTGCCTCAATCTCCTTGCGGAGCGCCTTGAGCAACTCAGGGCCGGGACACCAAATACCTCCGGCGAACAGACAGCGACCCGGTTGGATATGCACATAATAGCCCCCGCGCATCGACTTGCGACCCCCATGGGCTGCGGGGAAAATACCAAACCACTCCTTGTACGGAAGCTTGTTGGCAGAGAAACGGATATCGCGGTAGATACGCCAAATACAGTCCTTCGGAGCAAGACCCGAAAGGGTGGGGTCGATGGACACAAGGCGGTCTAAGTACGACGCAGAGAAGCGCACAAACTGCTCATAAGCGAGGTCATAGTCCGACTTATGGGCATGAAACCACTCGCGATCGTTGTGCAAAGACAACTCGCGGAGGAAATCAAGGCATATCTGAAGGTCGTAATCGGGTGTCATAAGGAATACCTTTGGGGTAAGTATGGACTATTGTTGGGTGGGGGAGAGTTTACCTAAGGCAGTGGTAAGGGAATCCGTCCAGTAGGGCAAGGTGGTTTGGAACACACGCTTGAATTTCGACTTGTCCAAAACGCTATAATGCGGACGAGGCGTCTTATAACAATACTCCGAAGACAAAATCGGACGGACTTGGCACACGATGAGTTGGGCGTTGAGTTCGCTGTTTTTGTCACTATTAGGGGTTTCGCTATTGT
>CAVKVE010000013.1:3806-18082 GCA_963659655.1 Bacteroidaceae bacterium
GTGAAATCGTACCATGAGCAGACGCCCTCGTCGGTGAGGTGATAGATGCCGGCATGCCACTCTGGGCATTCGAGGGCCGTGAAAATGGCCGAAGCGAGCGTGTAAGCGCAGGTGGGCGTGCCGACCTGGTCGAACACTACGCCCAACGACTCTTTCTCGTGCCCCAACCGAAGCATGGTCTTCACGAAATTGTTCCCGTATGGCGAATACAGCCATGCCGTGCGGAAAATAATCGCATCGGGGCGGTGCTGCAACAACAGCTGCTCGCCCTCCAACTTAGTGCGACCGTAAGCGGTCTGCGGACAGGGCGTGTCCTCCTCGGTATACGGTACGCAAGCGTCGCCCGCAAAGACATAGTCGGTGCTGACATGGATGACACGCGCGCCCGCCGTGGCGAGGTTCTCGACCGCAACGGCATTGATGAGGCGAGCGGTCGGCTCGTCCTCTTCTGCCTTATCTACATTGGTATAAGCGGCGCAATTGACAATCAGATCGATATGATTGTCACGCACAAAAGCATGCACCGACGCACGGTTGGTGATGTCCAACTCCGCCACATCGGTGAAAAAATAGGTGTGAGCGGTATGCTGCAGGGACAAATCCTGCATACAATGACCCAACTGGCCGTTGGCACCTGTGATAAGTATATTCATCCTTGGATAATTAACAAGTAACAATTAACAATTAACATGCTGCGTGGGGTGTTCGCTGCGTGGGTATTTTTCTGCGTGGGGTGTGTGCCGTGCAGATAGCGTGCTGCGCGGGTATTTTTCTGCGTGGGGCGTGTGCCGTGCAGATAGCGTGCCGCGCGGGTATTTTTCTGCCACCGGCGGGGTTAGAACGGGTTCGCTAAGTTGCGAAGCGTGGGGTGCTTGGTGTCCTTTTCGCTCAAGATTCGGGACTCCTCCGGCACCTGCCAATCGATAGCCAAATCCGGGTCGGAAAGCAACAGACCGCCGTCCGCCTCAGGGTGGTACAAATTGTCACACTTATACGAGAAAACCGCCGTATCGCTCAGCACCGAAAAACCATGCGCAAAGCCGCGCGGCAGGAAAAATTGACGATGGTTCTCTGCCGACAACTCGACCGAATACCACTGACCGTAGGTGGCGCTATCGCGGCGCAAATCGACCGCTACATCCAACACACGACCCACCGTGCAACTGACCAACTTAGCCTGCGCAAAGGGCGGACGCTGGAAATGCAGCCCACGCACCACCCCATAGCACGAACAAGACTGGTTGTCCTGCACAAAATGAGCGTCAATGCCCGCCTCACGGTAACGCTGCTCGTTGTAGGTCTCTACAAAATAACCGCGCGCGTCACGAAAAACCTGCGGCTCGATGATAACCAATCCCGCCAACGGAGTAGAAATAACATTCATAATACAGGTATAATTTGGTTCGAATTTGTAAAAAACAGCCTGCAAAGGTACGCGTTTTTTCTCATATCTGCAAGGAAGGGGGAATAAGTGACGGATTTTGCAGGGCAAAAAATTGACATTTCGAGCCAAAAAGAGCAGGAAGCAACCCGAAAATAGGGAATAACGATTGAAAAAGTGAATAAATATACGGTTTGGGTGGAAAATGTTGCATAAATGGCAAGAAAATGGCGAAAAATGTGAAATTCTGTCCGTTTTTCTTGCATATAGCGCAAAAAAAGTGTATCTTTGCGGGTCTTTTTGGGAAAGATACGCTGATTTTGGCTGTTTTTCGAGCGTAAAATACTGAAAATGAACAGCATAGAAAACAAACCAACAAAAACTTAGTTGTAGCACTATGTATTGGACATTGGAATTAGCATCGAAACTGGAAGACGCTCCTTGGCCCGCCACAAAAGACGAGCTCTTGGACTATGCCAACCGCATCGGAGCTCCTGCTGAAGTGATTGAAAACCTGCAAGAGCTGGAGAGTGAAGACGATGAGCAGTATGAAAGCATCCTCGACATCTGGCCAGACTACCCGACAAGCGACGAGGACTACTTCTATAACGAAGACGAATACTAAGCCAAACAACACCGCTGCCACAGGGGGGGGCGAGCAAAAAGAGGGGGCAGAAAGATAGGGGAGAAGAGAGCAAGGAGAGGGGGAATAGCAAAGAGAGGGCGAGAGAGTGTGAAGAGAGGTGTTGAGCAAAAGAGTGAGTAGCTTAGGTGGTATGAGGCGGCATTAGCGGCAAAAAAGCAAAACGATTTGGAAACAACAGGCGTGGGAGCATGAAACGATATATAATTGGTTTATTTGCGGTACTGGTGAGCACGGTTTGTTTCGCTCAGTTCGACCCGCAAATAGGACATTATATGGTGTTCCCGACAGCCTACAACCCCGCAGCGGCGGGAGAAGGCGACATGATGAAAGTGGCCGGGGCGCACCGGATGCAGTATGTGGGCATCAACAACGCACCGATGACAACCTGGTTCTCGTTCACTTCGCCTTTTGTGATAGGAAAAACGCGACACGGCGTGGGGGTACGATTCATGAACGACCGATTCGGACTGTTTACCAATCAGACCTTCTTCGTGGAATACGCGTACCGACAAAAATTGGGAAAAGGCTACCTCGCCATCGGCGTGGATCTGGGATTTATCAACGTTGGATTCAAGGGAGACAGCGTCAATCTGAGCAAACTGAGCGGATCGGACTACTTCTACACCGATGACGATGTGATACCCAAAAGCAGCAAATCCGGCATGTCGTTCGATATGGGCGTGGGTCTGCAATACAGCACCTCGACTTGGTGGGTGGGCGCAAGCTACAGCCACGTGACGATGCCCAAAGTGGAAATAGACGACAAAACCGATGTGACCGTGCGGGGGACCATGTATGTGACGGGAGGATATAAATATCGGTTCAAAAACAATCGGAACTGGATGCTGCAACCCACCGCCATCCTGATGAGCGACTTCCGCTCGTGGGACTTGAACCTGACGCTGATGTGCGACTACAAAGACCGATTCCGCTGGGGTGCGGGATACGATGTGGCGGGGAGTGTGAACATATTATTAGGAGTGGATATCATTTCGGGACTGCAGTTGGGATACACCTGCGAGTTCCCCACAAGCAAACTGATGCGGGAGAGCTACGGCTCACATGAAATCTACCTTGCGTACTCCTTCGACATCCTGAAACCCAAACGAACCAACAAATACAAGAGCGTGAGATACCTATAGGGGGAGGAAAAAATTATGAATGATGAATTATGAATTATGAATGAATAGTTTTTGGGGATGTTTAGGGGAGTTCTTTTGGTGGTTGAGCGTTGGAGAGGGTGAAATAATTTGGGTGAAGCAAAGGGGCGAAACAATGGGGGGGTGAAACAATGGGGGATAGGCAATAATACGAAATAAATACGAAACAACGAAAATATATATATAATGAAACTGACGAAAATTCTTGCACCATTGGCAGCGATTGCGCTGGTTCTGGCCGGCTGTAACAAGCCCGCAGGCGAACTGGTGGGCGCACGCAACGCCGGAAAATTCAAGGAGGCTAACCCCTATGGTATGGTTTTTATCAAAAAGGGCTCTTTCATGATGGGTGCGAACACACAATCTTCTGTGTTTGAACAGTCGGACAACCAAATGATGGCCACCGTGGAGGCTTTCTGGATGGACGAAACGGAGATTACCAACAACGAATATATGCAGTTTGTCTGGTGGGTGCGCGACTCCATCGCACTGACCAACCTCGTGGCTGCCGGACTGACCGACTATGCGGTACAGCCCAAAGATGGCGATTTTGACGAGGAAAACTTTACACTGAACTGGAAAAAGAAAATTCCTTGGGATAGCAAAGACGAGGACGTGATTGACGCCCTCGCACCGATGTTCTTCACCGACGGTACGATGAAGGTGAACTACCTGCACTATCGCTACCAATGGGCGAACTACGACGAGGCCGTGCTGCAACGAAACAAGTTCGATGTGGCTACAAGCCGCTACCCGGAGGGGGCTTCGGTGCGCGTCGACACATTCTGGGTGAACGAGGACGGCGGCATCATGGACAGCACCATCATCCGCCCGCTGCGTGAGCCAAGCGACCTGATTACCCGCAAGATAATCAGCGTCTATCCCGATACGCTGGTTTGGCACCGCGACTTCCAATTCTCGTTCAACGACCCGATGCTGCACATGTATTTCTCGCACCCGGGCTATGCGGATTACCCCGTAGTGGGCGTGACATGGGAACAAGCGCATGCGTTCTGCAACTGGCGTACGATGTACTTCAACTCGCACTCGAAAACGCCTGCACAAGAATACCGCCTGCCGACAGAGGCACAGTGGGAGTATGCTGCGCGCGGCGGCCGCAAGATGGCATCGTATCCGTGGGGCGGCAACTACGCACGCGACGGCAAGGGGTGCTTCCTGGCTAACTTCAAGCCCTACCGCGGTTCCTATAACGATGATACGGGAACGACCACGATGAAGGTGGCTCAGTTCCGCCCGAACGATTTCGGTCTGTTCGATATGGCAGGCAATGTGTCGGAATGGACCAACAACGCCTATCAGCCGGCTTCGAACACCAATGTGCACGACTTGAACCCCGACTACTCGTATATGGCTCGCAAAGCAGACCCCGACATCCTGAAACGCAAGGTGGTGAAGGGCGGCAGCTGGAAAGACATCAGCTACTATATGCAATGCGGCGTGCGTACCTACGAGTACCAATACGAGAGCCGCTCGTACATCGGATTCCGCTGCGTTCGCGCTTACATCGGCGACTAATACGCGTGTGCACGTGCGTGCGAACATATATATTAGATAGTCCAAATAAATCATTGAGATAACTCAAATAATACGATAATCCCCAACAGGTTGTTTTGATTTCAACGGCAGTCTGTGTCGGAAAATACTAACCAAAAATCAACAAAACAGTAATTCTATGGCTACAGAAAAGAAAGGCCCATGGGCAAAGTTTATGCACTGGTACGAGTCGTACAAAGGTAAGAATGTCGTAAACATCGTCTATTCCGTCGGTGCGTCCGTCGTAATCATCGGTGCGTTGTTTAAGATCCTCCACTGGCCGGGCGCAAGTACGGTGCTGATGATAGGTATGTTCACGGAGTCCTTCTTGTTCTTGATAGGTACACTCGATAAACCCCACGCTGAGTTCCACTGGGAGAATGTGTTCCCGCAGCTGCTCGAATACGGCGCAAAACCGGAACTCATCGAGGCTAAAGCACATCAGGCTCGACCGACCCTGCTCGGCGCCGGCGTAGCCGGAGGCGAACTTCCCGCTGCACAATCGGGCGCTCCCGTGGCTACCCAAGGCAGTGCTTCGGTACCCCAACTCAGCGAGAGCGAAATGGTTTGCCTCAAAGACGGCATCGCTGACCTCGCGAAGACCGCAACCCAACTCTCGGAACTCGGCAAGGTGGCTACCGCGACCACGCAATTGGAAAGCAAACTGACCGCTGCTAGCGCTGCTGCAGACAAGTACGCTCAGGCTCAAGACGCTTTGGCAAACGCCTCGACAGGGCTCGGCGCTTCGTACGAGACCGTTCGTGCCGAGGTGGAGAAAGCCGCTACCGCAGCCAAAGGCTACGAGCAGGCCGTTAGCGAATCGGGCGCCAAAGTGGCTGCACTGAACGCTATCTACGAGCTGCAAATCAATACAATACAGGCACAGGCTGACGCATTCAAAGCTCAGACTGCACAGCTGCAAAAGGTTTCGACCGCAGTAGAGGCCATCCAAGCTTCGGCTGCCGAGGCACAAAAGAGCCACGAGGCATACAACGCCGCTGCAGCTAAGTTGGCTAAACAAGTGGCTGACCTGAACGGAATCTATGGCAATATGCTCAATGCATTAGCTTAAATAAAACGGCTAATTAATTAAATACCTGTACTATGGGTGGAGCAAAAAACTGTCCGGAGACCCCGCGGCAAAAAATGATTGGTATGATGTACTTGGTGCTCACCGCCATGCTGGCGCTGAACGTAAGTACAGATATTTTGAACGGATTTACCCTCGTGGATGACAGTCTGCACTCTTCCATCGAGGCATCCGGTACGCGTAATAAGAAACAATACGAGAACTTTAAGATAGCAACGGCTGACAACCCCGAGAAACTGCAAGAGTGGTACGACAAGGCCCTCGTACTCGGACTGCGTGCCGACTCGCTGTACGACTACATCCAAGACTTCAAGGAGCAAATCGTGATTCTCGCCGACGGCAAGAAAGCGGTAGACGCCAAGAAGGCAAAAGATATTGACCCGACCCGACAGATTGAGGGCAACTCGAACCTCGACGTGACGGCGCAATATGCCATTGTGGAGGGACACGGATTGGAGCTGAAACGCCGTATCGCCGCTTACCGCGACTACATCATCGCTGAGGCGGACCAAGACAAGGAGCTATGCAACGAATTCACGCGAATCCTGGCTACCGACAAGGGCTGGAACGCGCATGAGAAGGACTCGTGCGACTGGGAAGTAGCGGTGTTTGAGGGCATGCCTGTGGGCGCAAGTATCACCATTCTGACCAAGATTCAGAACGACGTGCGCACCACCGAGAGCGAGATGATTCAGTACTACCTCGACCAGACCGATGCGGGCGACTTGCGTGTGAACAAGCTGAATGCGTATGTCATCCCGAAGTCGGACTACGTCATCCGTGGCGGACGCTATCAGGCGCAAATCATCCTCGCTGCAGTCGACTCGACACAGCGTCCGGAATACTACATCGAGGGCAACCGCATCAACGACCAAGGCCTCTACGAGGTGGCGGCGACTACGACCGGTTTGAAGCACTTCCGCGGCTATATCTCGTATCAGAACCCGTCGTCGGGCGAGATGGAGAACCTGCCCTTTGAGAGCGATTACACCGTCGGTGAGCCGGCTGTGACCATTTCGAACAACGACCTGAACATCATGTATCGTGGCTACGACAACCAATTCTCTATCTCCGTGCCGGGGGTTAGCAACGAGCGTATCCGCGTGCAAGTGGATGGGGCGTCGGTGACGAAAGGCAACCAAGGAATTTGGATTATCAAGCCGGGCGACGGCGTGAAGACGGTTAACATCTCGGTGCTCGCGGAAATGGACGGCAAGATGCAGTCGATGGGGTCGCGTACCTATCGCGTGAAGGGTCTGCCAAAGCCTGCTGCCTACTTCAGCGTGGGCGAGAAAGAGTACCAAGACGGCAACATCGCACAGGCCGCTCTGCTCAATCCATCGGGCAAAGTGGTGGCCAGCTACGGACCGGACGGACTGCTCGACCTGCCGTGGAAGATTACCAGCTTCCGCGTCAATATCAACGGTACGATTACGGAGGCCAAAGGCAACAAGTTCACCGCTGACCAGCTCGGGCGTCTGAAGAAACTCAAGAAGGGAAACATCGTGGTGCTGACCGATATCCGCGCCGTGGGTCCCGACGGGAAAGAGTCGCGTCTGGCGCCTATCCCGCTGACACTGAACTAATTGCGGGTCGCAAACGAAGAGATCCTTCGGGGTCGGTTCGGCAGGTCGGAAAAGACGGCGGGCTTGGAAAAAGTTGGTTTGAACCGGCGGGCTTGAAAAAAGTTGGTTTGAAAGTTCGGCGGGCTTGGAAAAAGTTCGGCGACTTGGAAAAAACGGCTGACCCGATAAACAGAAATAATTAAAACAATAGCATAATGAAGAAGAAACTCTGTATCATTGCTTGCTTGCTGCTGGGCGTTACCGCCTCGCAAGCACAACACGAGGTATTGTCGTTCTTCGACGAGTTAGGTACCGCGCAGATACGCACCGAAGAATACTCGCGGTCGCATGATACGATTGTACAAGTGTTCCACCGCATGGACGATGTGGTATGGGCTCGCTACCTATACCGCGTGGTTGATATGCGTTACAAACAGAACTATCAGCTCTATTTCCCGACCAAGTCGGACGACCCGCACTATCGCAACCTGTTCAAGGTGATTGCCGATGCGGTGATCGACGGAATGCCGATTTATGAGCCGAATATGGAGACCATCAAACCCGATTTTACGACCCCAATCAACCCGATTGAGGTGCCCGGTCGATTCTTGGTGGATGACCCGACGGCCGACTATTCCGACGACCCCGACCACTACAATCCGGCTGCTTCGTCGGCCATGATTGTGCACTACGACAGCGTGTCGGGCGAGTACTCGTTCAACGACTATTCGTTCGAAGCCACCGTCAAAAATCAGGTGAAGTATCTGATTCAGGAGATTGTCTTCTTCGACAAGCACACCTCGCGTCTGTACACCAAGATTATGGCGATTGCACCGCTCAACTCCGACAAGATTCAGGAGAAGGAAAATGTGATGGAGGCGCTGCGTCAGTCCATCCTGTTCTGGGTGCCGTTCGACCAACTGCGCCCCTACATGGCGATGCAGTATGTCATCCCGTCGCAGAACGAGACGCGTCGTGTCACCTTTGACGAGTTCTTCCAAAAGCATCTCTACACTTCGTATATCGTGGGCGAGGGCAATATGTACAACCGCTACATCCCCGACTACGCAAAGACGGAGCAGGACATCAAGAAAGAGCAGCAACGCATTGAAAAAGAGCTGCTTGACTTTGAGCAAGACCTCTGGGAGTACTAATCCGAATGGCGAATAGGGGCAGGCTACACCTGCCCTTATTTTGCGTATTTGGAGGTGGCGCGCTGAGCCGATTGGGGGCAGCCGATTTGGGGGCGGATGTGGCTCGGTGGGTTTGTTCTGTGCTGAAATACCTATCCTATCTAATTTGATTTTTGCGTATGGCGCATAAGCATCGTTTTTGGAATATGTACCTGACGGCGGCGGTGAGCGTGACGCTCGTGCTGTGTCTGATAGGGGCTGAATGTGTATTGTTGCTCTCTGCAGGCTCGCTCGTTAGGCGCATGCAGGAGAATGTGGCCATCACGGCCGTGCTGACCGACGAGGCCGACTCGGCGTCGTGTGCGCGTTTCGAGGCAATGCTCACGGCGGCCGACTATTGCAGCGACTTCCGCTATATCTCCAAGCAGGAGGCGCTCGACGAGCATATCGCCTCGTTGGGCGAAGATCCTTCGGCGTTCCTAGGGTATAATCCGCTCTCGGCATCGTACGAGATTCACCCGACGGCGGCGTTCTCCAACCCCGACAGCATGGCGGTTGTCGAGGCGCGGCTCGTGTCGCTGCCGTACATCGAGAAAGTGCTCTATCCGCACGACCTCGTGCAGCTGATGAGTAGTAATGTGTCGCAGGTTTCGTGGATACTTTTGGCGGTGGGCGCAGTACTACTGCTGATTGCTATCGTGCTGATTACGAATACAATACGGTTGCAGATCTATTCACGCCGATTCCTTATCAACACCATGACGCTTGTAGGGGCCACCTCGTGGGCTATCAAGCGACCGATTATCCGCCGCTATGTGTGGATGGGGGCGGTATGCTCGTTGGTGGCGATGGCGGTCGTGGCGGGGCTGACCTATTATGTTGGTTGTCAGTTTGGTGCGCTTTTTGCATATACTTGGCAGAACATCGCTTTTGTGATAGGCGTGCTGCTGCTCAGCGGAGTGGGCATCACGCTGGTGTCGTCGCTGGTGGCGACGGGACGCTATGTCCGCATGGACCTCGACACGATGTACGAGATATAGTTCTAATTAACAATTAAGAATTAATAATTAAGACTCCCCCGACCCAGACACCCCCGACCCCCTCAAGAGCACCCCACTGCGCAGAGCTTGTGGGGACCCCGCAGAGAGGGGGACATAAGATTGGAATTTTAGCTTGGGTTCATAAACCGCCAAAAGGCGGCAAGAAAAAGGAAGAAAATAATTAATCATGAACCATTAACATACATCGTATCTCGCAAAACAAGTAACCATTTTCAAGTATTTGTTTTTTAGACAAATATGACCAAATAGGTGCCAAAAATTTTATTTGAATATATTTGGACTAATTTTTCAAGTATTTGTTTCAGCGCAGCTTGCATGGTCAGTTAATGGCAATTAATGGAGAAAATCGCCCGCCGCAAAGGTAGAAAAATGCTTTTAATGGCAATTAATGGAGAAAAACAGCCCCCGTTAGCGGAGTCGTATTATCTTATAACTCATTGAAAATTAAACCTATATAGTATATGAAACAGTCTCTTCCGAAGTTGAATATCATCCTGATTGGGGTGTCGTGCCTCATCATCGTGTTGGGCTTTTGCCTGATGATTGGGGCTCCGAGTACGGAGGTGTATAATCCCGATATTTTCTCGTTCCGTCGCATCACGCTGGGCCCGATGATTTCGCTGTTCGGCTTTGTGTGTGTGATTGCGGCCATTATGTGGCGTCCCCGCAAGAAGAACGAGAAGAAGTGATTTCCGCCGGTTGGGCGGTGCTGTGCGCATCCCTTTTTTGGAGCTTGCGTAGCGAAGAAAATGCCGTCAGCAGGGTGTATAAATAATGTATCCATCGAAAAGTTACGATAAACTATGAGTTGGTGGGAGGCTTTGGTGTTGGGCTTCGTTCAGGGGCTCACCGAGTTTTTGCCGGTGTCCTCGTCGGGGCATCTGGAGATAGGTCAGGCGCTGTTGGGAACGGCGGGAGAGGATAATCTGCTGTTTGCCATCGTGGTGCATGCGGCGACGGTGTTGTCGACCCTTGTGGTGCTGTGGAGCGAGGTGGTTCGCCTGTTTCGCGGCACATTTTGCACGCTGAAATGGAACGCCGAGAAGGACTATGTCGCCAAGATTCTGGTGTCCATGGTGCCGGTTTTTGTAGTCGGTATGTTTTTCAAGGACCAGGTGGAGGCGTTTTTCGGGCATGGACTGCTGTTGGTGGGCGTGTGTCTGATGGTGACGGCGGTGCTGTTGTGGCTCAGCGAGTGGCTGACGCGTCGGCTGTCGGCGAAGGGCCGCGAGGGTCACGAGGTGTCGTATCGCGATGCGGCGATTATCGGTTGTGCGCAGGCGTTGGCGGTGTTGCCGGGGTTGAGTCGCAGCGGAACGACCATTGCGACGGGTCTGCTTTGCGGGGTCAAGAAAGAGTCGGTGGCGCAGTTCTCGTTCCTGATGGTGCTGATTCCGGTGCTGGGCGAGGCGTTCTTGAGCCTGCTCGATGTGTTGCAGGGCGAGGTTGAGGTGTCGATAGGTTGGTTGCCGTTGGTGTGCGGATTTGTGGCAGCGTTTGTCACGGGTTGCCTTGCGTGCCGATTTATGTTGCAGATAGTGCGTCGCCAGAAGCTGACCTATTTTGCGGTCTATTGCCTTGTGGTGGGTGCGTTTGCGGTGATTTACAGCTTTGTGTAGGGGTCGAAGAATGTGAAGTAGAGTAGCACAATCAGTAGTACGGAGTATTTCATTTAATTAGTTGATTTATAGTGGATTTTATAGCCGGCGAGGTTCTTTATTTCGATAAACCTTTGGGTTGGACGAGTTTCGATTTGGTGGCGAAGGTGCGTCGTGCGTTGTGTCGTCAGTTGGGTCAGAAGAAGCTCAAGGTGGGTCATACGGGTACGCTCGATCCGTTGGCGACGGGTTTGGTGACGGTCTGTACGGGTCGTGCCACGAAGCAGATCGATTCGTTGCAGTATCTGACCAAGGAGTACGAGGCGGTGTTGCAGTTGGGAGCGACGACGCCGTCGTTTGATATGGAGCATCCGGTGGATGCGGAGTATCCGACGTCGCATATTACGGAGTCGTTGTTGCGCGAGGTGTTGCCGTCGTTTTTGGGAGCTCAGTGGCAGGTTCCGCCGGTCTATTCGGCGGTCAGTGTGGGTGGCAAGCGTGCGTACGAGTTTGCTCGTCAGGGTCAGTCGGTTGAGTTGAAGCCGAAGTTGTTGCAGATCGATTCCATCGAGTTGTTGTCGTTTGATGCGTCGCAGATGCAGTTGTCTATTCGTGTGGTGTGTTCCAAGGGTACGTATATTCGTGCGTTGGCTCGTGATATAGGTGAGCGTTTGGGTTCCGGAGCGTATCTCAGGTCGTTGCGTCGCACGCGTGTGGGTGATGTGCGGGTAGAGCAGGCGTGGCAGATAGACGATTTCCTCGCCGCAATCTGTTCTGACAACCCCTGAAAAGACACCCCCGCCCCCCTCAAGAGCACCCCACTGCGCAAAGCTTGTGGGGATCCCGCAAAATAGGGGACATAAGACACCCCCGCCCCCCTCAAGAGTACCCCACTGCGCAAAGCTTGTGGAGACCCCGCAAAAGAGGGGGACACATATTAACACATAAACTACCTAAACCCCGCATCAACTGATAAACGCATAAACCCATAAACTTCAAATTTCAGAATATGTACAAGGTTAATGATATGAAACTGAGCCGATTTCGTTTTCGGCTTCCGGAGGAGCTGATAGCTCAGTATCCGGCTCCTTATCGTGATGAGGCTCGTCTGATGGTGTTGCACCGTAAGTCGGGTCAGATAGAGCACAAGCGTGTGCCCGATTTGGTCGATTATTTCTCCGAGCACGATTTGTTTGTGTTCAACGATACGCTGGTCTATCCGGCTCGTTTGTATGCCAAGAAGGAGAAGACGCAGGCCGTTATCGAGGTTTTTTTGTTGCGTGAGTTGAACCACGAGCATCGTTATTGGGATGTGTTGGTCGATCCGGCTCGCAAGATTCGTATTGGCAACAAGCTGATGTTCGATGGCGATCCGGCTATTGTGGCGGAGGTTATCGACAACACCACTTCGCGTGGTCGTACGGTTCGTTTCTTGACGGACTACGACGAGTCGGAGTTTGTCGACCGGCTCTATGCGTTGGGAGAGCCGCCGTTGCCTGAGTATATCCATCGCCCGATGGACGAGGAGACGCAGGCGCGTTACGATGCCGATTTCCGGGGTCAGCCGGTTCGTGAGATGGACGAGGAGCGTTATCAGACGGTTTTTGCGTCCAAGACGGGTGCAGTGGCAGCTCCTGCGGCGGGTTTGCATTTCTCCAAGCAGCTGCTCAAGCGCATGGAGATTCGCGGTATCGACTACGATTTTCTCACTTCTCACATGTCGTTGGGCAATTTCAAGGCGATCGATGTCGAGGATTTGACCAAGACCAAGTCTGATTCCGAGCAGATTTCCATTCCCGCCAAGTTGGTGGGTGAGGTCGATCGTGTCCATGCGGCGGGTGGTCGTATCTGTGCGGTAGGCACGGAGGTGATGCGTGCGTTGGAGCATGTGGCAGGCATGGAGGGTCAGATCAAGGCGTACGAGGGTTGGACGAACAAGTTCATCTACCCGCCGTATAATTTTGGTGTGGCGAATGCGTTTTTTGTCAATTTCTATATGCCGGAGTCGAGTCAGCTGATGATGTCGGCGGCGTTTGGAGGATTTGAGGAGACGATGCATGCTTATGAGGTAGCAGTCGAGGAGGGTTATCGTTTTGGCGATTACGGCGATGCGTTGCTGATTGTCGACTAAGTTTTGTTTCCTATCCCGCTGTGCGGCAAGAAAAAACAGAAAAATATCTATTATTTGTTGTTCAAATAATCCATTTCGCTTTGTTTTTTCCCTTTTTTTCTTGCTGCCTTGGCAGCAAAGGAACCCAATAGTTGATGAATTAGGAATTACGAATTGCCTATCCATTATTCATTCTTAATTCTTCATTTTTCATTGAAAAAAAGCCGAGAGCAGGTGCTCTGTAGTGGGCACCTGCTTTCGTTCGTTTTTAGGCTTGAGCAGCGTAGACTTGGCTGAAGACGAATCCGAAGATGGTCTTGTACTTGGTCTGCTTTGCGAAAGCCACCTCGTCGGTTGCTCGTTGCGCCGAGTCGTTCAATCGGGTGTAGGTCGCGGTGACGGCCTTAGCGAACTTCTCGCGCAAAGCCAACTGATTCTCAGTGGGGTTGTCCTGTTGCGGAGTGTAAGCTCGCACATACCGATGATCGGTTTTTGCGTTGTAGCAATAGACGGTGGTCGAAGCCTTGCTGATTTTCCCGCTCACGTAGTTGACGGGGTCGATAAATACTACTTTTGCCATAGTGTCAGTAATAGTTTTGATGTGAATAAATAGGGTTAAATGGTTTGACAGTTTCCTGATTTCCGATGTGGAACAGGGTTTGTTTGGTGGGCTTTTGTAGCCCTTTTGGATGGATGTACAGTTTGTCGACAGCTGTATTTTTTGGGTATCTGCCGTGTCGTTTGGGTCAGCCCGAGTGGATGTAGTGTTGGGCTTAAGCGCCGTGAGCTTGTCGGGTTGTGCCGTAGCGAGTGGGCGGATGGGGTTGTCAGAATCGAAAGGAGCGCTCTTTTTGTTTTGACGGTGCAAAGGTACGACTATTTTCGTTCCCGCAGAGTGGTTTTGACGCTCTTCGCCGTGTTTTGCCGTGTTTTGGGTTGATTTAGTAGTTTCGGTCGATTATTACAGAACCAAATACC
>CAVKVE010000013.1:18266-24715 GCA_963659655.1 Bacteroidaceae bacterium
TTTGTCTATATTTGTCCAAGAAGCAAAAACTTGATTTTGTGAGCTACGATGTATGTTAGTGGTTTATGATTAATTATTTTCTTCCTTTTTTCTTGCCGCCTTTTGGCGGCATAGGAACCCAACCTAAAATTCCAGTCTCATGTCCCCCTCTTTTGCGGGGTGCTCTTGATGGGTTTGGGGGGTGTCTTAATTGTTAATTGTTAATTGTTAATTGAACCAATGCTTCTTCTCATCGATGCGTATGCGATGATCTATCGCGCTTATTATGCTTTTATTCGTTCTCCGCGTGTCAATTCTCGTGGTGAGAATTTGTCGGCGGTGTTTGGTTTTGTCACGACGCTGAACGATTTGCAGCGTCGTTTGTCGCCGTCGCATATAGCGGTAGCGTTCGACCCGCATGGGCCTACGTTTCGCCACGAGGCGTATCCGGAGTATAAGGCGCAGCGTGAGGAGACGCCGGAGGACATCCGCCGTGCAGTTCCGTTGGTCAAGGAGGTGTTGTCGGCGATGCGTATTCCGGTGTTGGAGGTTCCGGGTTACGAGGCGGACGATATTATCGGCACGCTTGCGTGTCGCGCCGCAGCGGAGACGGATTGGGAGGTGTTGATGGCGACGCCGGACAAGGATTACGGCCAGTTGGTCAGCGACCGTGTGTTCATGTATCGCCCTCGCCATACGGGTGGATTCGAGAAGATGGGTGTGCGTGAGGTGTGCGACAAGTATGGTATCGAGCGCCCCGCTCAGGTTATCGATTTGTTGGGCTTGATGGGCGATGCGTCAGACAACATCCCCGGCTGCCGTGGGGTGGGCGAGAAGACGGCGGTTCAGCTGATTTCGCAGTTCGGGTCGATTGATAATTTGCTGTCGCATACGGCAGAGTTGCGTGGAGCGTTGCGTGAGAAGGTGGAGTCGCAGGCGGAGCAGATTCGTTTTTCGCGCTATTTGGCAACTATCTGCACCACGGTTCCGTTGTCGATAGAGTGGGATTCGTTGTCCCGAAGGGAGCCGAACCAAGACGCTCTGACGGCGCTTTATACGCGTTTGGAGTTCCGCAGCCTGCTGCCCAAAAGTCCCGAAATGGTTGCTAAAACGACCCCCAAAAGTCCCAAAAATGTCCAAACCAGCCCCCTAAATACCCCGAAAAATGTCCAAAACAGCTCTGTAAATACCCCGAAAAATGTCCCCACATCTCTTCAGTTAGACCTTTTCGCCGCCCCCGAACTCGCCCCTGAACCTGCTCAATCCCCCGCCGATACTGCTTTTAATGGTCTTTTAACGGGCATTAATGGAGCAAAGGAACCCATTTCACAGCCTGTGGTTTCCCCGGATTCGGAGTATGTGCCGGAGTTGGTGCAGTATATGCTCAATCCGGAGGTGCCGTACAATCCGGCGACGCCGCCGAGCATGGACGCATTGCGTTCGGATGAGCGCCTGTATCGTTTGTATCGAGAGGTGGAGTTGCCGTTGCGTGGGGTATTGCGAGCGATGGAGTCGCAGGGGGTTCGTATCGATACGGCTCGTTTGTCGGAGGCGGAGCGTACGCTGTCGTCTGAGTTGCAGTCCATCGAGCAGCGCATTTCCGCCCTCTTGTCTGCCCCCTCTCAAGAACCTGCCCCCTCATCCCCGACGGATGCCAACGGCGAAAATTTTAATGGTTCTTTAACGGGCATTAATGGAGCAAAGGAACCCATTAACGGAGAAAAATCCCCCGCCGCCCCCAAGCCTCTCAATCTCAATTCCCCTTCTCAGGTGGGCGCGTTGTTGTTCGATACGCTGCAGTTGGGAGCGGTGTCGGGTGTCAAGCCCAAGCGTACCTCGTCGGGAGCCTATTCCACGTCGGACGAGGTGTTGCAGTCGTTGCACGATGCGCATCCGGTGGTGCCTCTGATTCAGGACTACCGTGCGTTGCGCAAGCTTATCTCGACCTATATCACGGCGTTGCCGCAGTATATAGCTGCCGATGGCAAGATTCACGCGCATTATCACCAGACGGCGACGGCGACGGGTCGTTTGTCGTGTTCCGACCCCAATCTGCAGAATTTGCCGGTGCGCACGGAGCGTGGTCAGTTGATTCGCGAGGCAGTGGTTCCGGACGCGGGTTGTGTCTTTTTGTCGGTGGACTATTCGCAGATCGAGTTGCGCTTGTTGGCTCATTTCTCGGAGGATCCGCACCTGTGTGCGGCGTTCCGTGAGGGTCAGGACATCCATGCGGCGACGGCTGCCAAGATTTTCCGTGTTCCGTTGGAGCAGGTCACGCGTGAGCAGCGTCGTGTGGCGAAGACGGCCAATTTCGGTATCATTTATGGCATCTCGGCGTTTGGTCTGAGCGGACAGTTGGGTTGCAGCCGTACGGAGGCTAAGTCGTTGATAGACGGCTATTTTGCCGAGTTTCCGAGTGTGCGGGATTATATCGAGCAGCAGAAGCAGCGTGCGCGTGACTTGGGTTATGCCGAGACCTTGTTTGGTCGTCGCCGTTATCTGCCGGATATTTTGTCGCATAATGGCACGGTTCGCAGTTTTGCGGAGCGCAATGCGGTCAATTCGCCCATTCAGGGCACGGCGGCGGATATTATCAAGATGGCTATGGTTCGCCTTGCCAACCCCGAGCCAATTACGAATGATAGTTCAGTTGCTCTGTTTAATGGACAATTAACGGCAATTAATGGAGCAAAAGCAGTCCCCGCCGATAATGCTTTTAATGGGCAATTAATGGGCATTAATGGAGAAAAGACGACCATTCATGGAGCCGTTATGCCGTTGATACCGATTATGCAGGTCCATGATGAATTGAATTTCTCGGTGCCTGAGTCGGATTTGGATGCGGTTCGTCGCCGGGTGGTAGAGGTGATGGAGGGGGTAGTGTCGTTGCGTGTTCCGTTGGTAGCGGAGGCGGGCGTTGGTGCGAATTGGCTCGCCGCCCACTGATGCTAATTATGAATTAGACCTCCCCGCCCCCTTCAAGCCCCCCCACTGCGCAGTGCTTGTGGGGAGCCTTTGTTCCTGATTTTCTTCTCTTTTTCTTGCCGCCTTTGGCGGCATAGGAACCCAACCTAAAATTCCAGTCTTTAGTCCCCCTCTCTGCGGGGTCCCCACAAGCTTTGCGCAGTGGGGTGCTCTTGAGGGGGTCGGGGGTGTCGGGGGCGGGGGAGTCATTTGTATTCTATGTCATATTTTTCGCAGAGGTATCTTACGGCGATGGGGGGTAGTGTTTTCTGATAGGGTCTGACGCCGAGTTGTGTCAATTCTTCTCGGTCTTGTTCTATCCATCTCATGAAGGTTGATAGGCTTACGCCTGCTTTTTGTGCCAGTACGGCTCTTGTGGTAGCTTTCATTGTTTTAAGTAATAGTAATTAAGACCTCCCCGACCCCTCCAAAGGAGGGGACACTGTGTAGAGCTTGTGGGGAGCCTTTGTTCCTGATTTTCTTCTCTTTTTCTTGCCGCCTTTGGCGGCATAGGAACCCAACCTAAAATTCCCGTCGGGGGAGTCCGGGGTCGGGGGTGTCTTGAGTTCAGGTGGGTCGGCTGTCGGTCTGACGGTCTGACGATTGTTTTGTAGAGTTATAGTAATAGTTGTATATAGATATAGATTTCTGTTTCTTTAAGTATATAGAAATTATGAAATCTATCGTCAGACCGTCAGACCGTCAGCCATTATTTTCGCAGCAAATTTATCTCGTCAGCGTTTCGTTCATACACTCTCCACCGCTTAATACCGGTTTTCCCGGAGCGTTGTTGTTCGTATCCCATTCTTCTCATGATGGCGCTCAGTCGGTTCAGTGGCATGGGTTTTCGTATGTTTCCGAAGGCGACTAATTTGGCGGAAATCTCGGCGGTAGTGAGCAGTTTCACCTGTTCGCCTTGCGCGTCTGTTGCGGGTATGTCGAATAGGATGCCGAGCAGTTCTTCTTCGCTTTCCATGGCTCGGAAGTCGCTGTTTTGTTCCTCTATTTCGGCTATGTCTTCTGCGTCGAACCAGTATTTTTCGTGCAGTTGGTCGAGGCAGAACAGGGCTTGTGCGTAGAGTCGGTCGTATCGCACAAAGGGGAAGTATTCCAGCGGGTTGTCGATGCTCTCTACTTCAAAGCTGAGCCATCGCCGGTTGCCGGTGGTGTCCGATAGGAATTCTCTGCGGTTTCCGCTTGCGCAGAACGAGGCGACGCGGTGTCGTCGTTCTTTGTTGTGTCCGAAGGCTTTTCGTTCGTTTATGTCGGCGGCGGTGATGAGTGCTTTCATTTTGTTCAGTTCGCGCGGGGTCATGGCGTCTATCTCGTCGAGGTTGATGAGGGCGGATTCGGCGATGCGCAGTCGGTCGTCTTTGTCGAAGGTGCCGGAGAATTTGGTTCCGTAGTCGCGCAGGCAGGGTGGTAGCAGACTTTCGAGCCAGGTGGTCTTGAAGATGCCTTGCCGCCCGATTAGTACCAGCACTTGATGATTGACTACCTCATCTTTTCGCCACGATTCCACCATGGCGAGGAACCACCGCCGGAAACACTTGTTCCATCGTTCCCGCATGTAATCCGTTCCGTTGTTGCCGCCTAAATTATTATATGTATTGTCTATTCCGCCTGTTCCCCTGTTATTTTCTTCCGTTTTTCTTGCCGCTTGCGGCAAAGGAACCTGCCCATCTGCTTGCGGCAAAGGAACCCCATCTCCGTCAGTTGCGGTGTAGTCGTTTTCCTCTGTTTTTCTTGCCGCTTGCGGCATAGGAACCTCATCTCCGTCAGTTGCGGTGTAGTTATTTTCCTCTATTTTTCTTGCCGCTTGCGGCAAAGGAGCCTGCCCATCTGCTTGCGGCAAAGGAACCCCGTCTCCGTCAGTTGCGGTGTAGTCGTTTTCCTCTATTTTTCTTGCCGCTTGCGGCAAAGGAGCCTGCCCATCTGCTTGCGGCAAAGGAACCCCGTCTCCGTCAGTTGCGGTGTAGTCGTTTTCCTCTATTTTTCTTGCCGCTTGCGGCAAAGGAACCTGCCCGTCAGCCGTTTTCTGTTCGCCTTTGATTCGAACCATGTCGGCTACGAATTGAATCCAGTCGCCTTCTTTGCGAGGGTTGTAGGGTTCGAGTTGAGCGAGATAGTCTTTGAGTGGGTCAACGGTGGGTATGAGGTGGCTTTTGAGTACGCTGTCCATTTCGTAGGGTTTGACCATGATGTTGCATTCCATGCAGCATTGTCGAGTCATTTCGTTCAGGTCTCGCTCGTTTAGGTCACGCCATTTCCCGTTTTCTCCATTAATGCCCATTAATTGCCCATTAAAAGCATTATCGGTGGGGACTTCTTTTTCTCCATTAAAGCCCATTAATTGCCCATTAAACAGAGCAGCCGACCTATCATTCATCATTCGCAATTCGTCATTCGTCATTCGAATTTCGATTCGGTCTCGTAGGCAGTTGTACCGTAGTCTATTGTTGGCGAGCATGTTTTCTTCGATCCAGTTCACCATTTCGGTCATGGTGTTGGTGCATTTTCGTTGCCTTGTTTTTTTCTTTGCCTCGTCGGGAGTTTGTGTTTTGCCCGCAGTTGTTTGTGTGTTGCCCTCAGGCGTTTGTGCGCAGTCTTGCTGTGCGTTGATTTTTGTTTTAGCCATTCCTTAAGTAATTAAATTTTGACCTCCCCGCCCCCCTCCATAGGAGGGGACAAGTTTAGTACCCGCAGAGAGGGATGGTACACTTTGTTTCTGATTTTCTTCTCTTTTTCTTGCCGCCTTTGGCGGCATAGGAACCCGACCTAAAATTCCCGTTCCAGTCCCCCTCTCTGCGGGGTCCCCACAAGCTTTGCGCAGTGGGGACCCCTTGAGGGGGTCGGGGTTGTCGGTGTCTTGTTTTTTGACGCTGCAAAGGTACGCCATTTTTTTGATACCGCCAAACAAAAAAAATGAAAAAATTTTCAGCTTGTGCCGTGTTATTGCGCAAGCAGTAGTTTATTAAATAATGTAAGACACTCCCGACCCAGACCTCCCCGACCCCCGGACTCCCCCGACCCCCCTCAAAGAGGGGGACAAAAAAAGACCTCCGCAAACCCCTCAAAAGCACCCCACTGCACAGTGTCCCCCTCTCTGCGGGGTCCCCACAAGCTCTGCGCAGTGGGGTGCCCTTGAGGGGGTCGGGGGTGTCTTGTTTTGCGCTGTCTTTTGTCCCCCTCTTTGAGGGGGGTCGGGGGAGTCTTATCCACTCATATTCTGTCAAATCCACTCGGAGCGTGTCAGAACCACTCAGTGTGTTCGGGCGTTGTTGTATCTTTGCATCGTTTTTATAAAACCTATATGTATATGAAAAAATCGCATTCTTCTACGGACAAGTGGGCGGCTTATCTGATGTGTGTCGCCGGAATTGTCTTGTTGTCGGTGTCTTTGGCTTTGCCTCCTCAGGGGGTCATCGACAGTTCTGTTTTGGTAGCCTTTGGCGAGTTATTGACCTTTTCGGGTGCCTTGTTGGGCATAGCCTACATCCGACCCC
>CAVKVE010000013.1:24917-26561 GCA_963659655.1 Bacteroidaceae bacterium
CTTGTGCTGTTTTGCTGCGCATCGTGCCGCACGCAGGTGGTAGAGCATAGCCACAGCCGTTCGGTGTCGTTGGTGGCGGACTCGTCGGATTGGTCTTCTCGCCGCGAGTCGGATAGTCGCCGTGTGTCGGACATCCGCCGCTGTTATACCGAGTTTGTCTACGATTCCGTTTCGGTCGGTTCTGTGCCATTTCACTATCGCGAGCGTCTGCGCGAGCGCACGGACACGGTCTATTTGTCGGACACGCTCCGCATCCACGACACCCTTATTTTGCGTGACACCCACTTCCGCCGCGACACCCTATTGCGCACCGACACGGTTTATATCACCCGCCCGTTCGGTGGCATATCAGACGGAGGTAGTGGTTCTGTTTTAGGTCGTTCTGTTTTAGGTCGTTATGGTTTGTTTTCCCGAACCACTCCCGAACCAACTCTTGGGTCAGTCCCTCGCACCGGTGTAGGTCGATTCTTTTCCCGTTTGGGGTCTGCCTTGGTAGTCCTTTTCCGAGCCTTGGAGGCGTGTTTGGCTTGTGTCGGTGCCGCCCGTCTTCTCCGCTTGTTCCTCCGTTAATGCCCGCAGACACCCCCGCTAAGACCTCCCCGACAGCGTAAGCGCCTCCGGAGGAGGGGACACATAGCCTTATATTTCCGCTCGAATTTAATACGATTTTCTTCTATTTTTCTTGCTGCGCATGCAGCATAGGGAACACATCCCCACAAAACATATCATTCTTAATTCTTAATTCATCATTCTAAATTAGTAACAATGGAACTATTACTTCGTCGTACCGAGCATACGCCTTCTTGGGTAGTCGGTACATTGTATCGCTTTGATGCGTCGTCAGATTCTGCGCAAGCCTTATTGCGCGTAGTAGAGAACCCTGCCTACCTGATACCGGCGGGCAAGTATCGTGTTCGGGTGACCGATTCGCCTCGTTTCCGTCGTCCTTTGCCGTTGGTAGAGGGGGTAGTGGGCCGTTCGGGTATTCGCTTTCATGCGGGTACGCTGCCGGAGCAGAGCCGAGGCTGTTTGTTGGTGGGCAGCAGGTCGCAGGAGCAGTGGCTGACGGATTTGTTGTCCGCCTGCCGCACCAATACCCTAACCATCGTCAATGCGTAGTCTAATTACGATGAATATAACTTATATAGGATTCCCACAAGCCCTGCGCTGTGTCCCCCTCTCTGCGGGGGGGGGCGGTGGGGAAAATCATGTCCCCTCCTTTGGAGGCGCTTACGCTGTCGGGGAGGTCTTGGTTGTTGGAGTCCCTATTTGTGCCGAATTATTTCATATCTTGCTCCTATTTTCTTGAGCCAGTCTTCGTATCGGCGGAATAGGTACCACCTGCGCTCATCGGAGCCGTTTTCTCGCACGGGGTCGGCGACCCACTCGATGTCTGGAGCCGTCAGCAGGAATCGTATCTGTGGCTTGTCGGTCGCGCCGTCAGGAGCATTTTCTTTGGCAGAAGCGTTTTCACCGTCAGGAGCATTTTCTTTGGCAGAAGCGTTTTGTGTGTATAGTACGGGCAGGTGCCATCCGTTGGGTGTCTGCCCGTATACTTCCTCGAACCACACTTGTGTCACGATCCATTCGGTGTCCATCACCACCGTTCTTCCTTGCGACACCCCTTCATACTCTCTCTCGCCC
>CAVKVE010000013.1:26582-34538 GCA_963659655.1 Bacteroidaceae bacterium
CCCTCACAAACACCCTCACAAACACCCCCACGCTTGTTTCTCTCCCCCGCCAACTTTTCCCATTCGTTCATTTGGTGTGCAGCGATTTGGCACACGTCGGCGTAGGTATATTCACGCCGGTGTTGTAGGAGCATTTCGGTGTATAGTCGCGCGTATTCAGGTATGTAGATAGCGTTTTGTGTGTGAGCTATTTGCCGAGCGAGGGTTGTTTTCCCGCTCGATTCGGGTCCGAGTATGCAGATTATTTCCACCGTTTAATTTATGCGTTTATCGGTTTATGTGTTTATCGGTTTATGTGTTTATCTGTTTATCCGTTTATGTGTGGTTTAGGTAGTTTATGTGTTTATAGTTCGCCATCTCTCTGATAGATGCTGTGTCCGATAGATACCTTATTTTCTTCCCTTTTTCTTGCCGCCTTTTGGCGGCATAGGAACCCTATTGTGTCCCTATTCCCGAACCACTCCCGAACCATCTCTATCCCGCCGCCACCTATCATTCATCATTCACCATTCATAATTCCCCCCTATCTCGTGAGCATCAGTTTGATGTTTATGCCCACGTTGTCGGCTTTGATGGGGTAGGATGAGGATATGAGTGGAGTAGTGCCGGAGTGGTCGTAGTAGAGTTGCAGATTGACCTTTTGCGACAGCACATAGTCGGCGCTGATTTTGATGGTGAATACTTTGTTTCCGGCGCTTGCTTGCGTCAGTCCCTCTTCCACTTTTCGCAGCAGGGTCTTGATGTCTTTGTACGACACATCGACGTTCAGTTTCAGGTCGTTGCTGACTTTCTTTTGTCCGCCGTCTTTTTTCTTGGCGATGAAGTTGAGGTTTTTGATGGTGTATCCGGCGCCCACCACCAGTTCGTTGGTGTGTCCCTCGGTCAGCTGCACGCCGGTCACGTTGAGTGCGAGGTTGCGTTGTTTGCGGTATTCGGTCTTGAACGAGAGCGAGTTTTTCATCGTCATGTTGACGCCTATCAGCGGGCTGAAGCTTTCCGTGATGGTCACATTCGATATATCGTAGGCGGAGCTTGGCATGGGGCTGTCGTCGGCGACGTTCCGCACGAAGCCGACCTGTTTCCCGTTTTGTCCCTCGGCGGCAATCCAGGTCGAGTAGCTGCCGTAGCTGCCGACGCTGTATTTACAGGTGTATGCGTGTGTCAGCGTGAAGCTGCGGAAGTAGTCTTTCATTTTGGGCAGTTTGCCCAGCCCGTCGTAGCTCACCGACCAGTTGGGCAGCACTTTCCATACGGCGAGGAACGGGTTGAGTCCTATTTTCGATGCGTTGCGCCCGGTGTAGGCGGCGAGGAATGCGGGCACCAGCACGTCGGCGCTCTGTTGTTCCACTTTCCCGTGCCGAGCGGGGTCGTAGGTCTGCCCGGCGAAGACGGTGCCTTGCGTGAATCCCGCGTCGGGTATCACGGAGCCGTTGTATTGTGCTTGCACGCGTTCTTGCACGACGCCGATGTTTTCGAGGAATTGGTTGTAGGTGGCGTTGGCGAAGTTGTCTTCCTGTTTGCCTATTTTCGAGAAGGCGGTTCCTATGGCCACTTGTGTGATGTTAAACGACCCGGTCATGGTCTCTTGCAGCCGCTCGTACGAGTAGATGATGCTTGTCGATTGGGCGTAGTATCGTTTCCCGTTGAGTTGTATTTTCAGTCCGGGCAGCGGCTCGAGGGTCACTTTTATGTCCAGGTCTTGCGTCGTGGCCCGCGTAGCGGGTTGAATCACGGTGGTGTCGCCCGATAGCCATCCGCGCTCTTTGGCTTTCTCGACGAAGTTGTTCGGCACGAAACCGAAGGCGAAGTCAAATCCGGGCGCGTAGATGCCCTCTGTGCGTCGTTGTCCCATGAATCCGGCTTCCGGAGCGAATCCGGCGACGGTGGTGGAGTTGTTTTCGCGGTAGGTCACTTGCACTTTCCTGAGCATGGTTCCCATGTAGGCGAACATATCGCCCGTCACTTGTGCGGGTGTGCGTTTGTTGGGGTCGAGGGTTGTCACGGTGATGGTGGCTTGTTCGCAATCTTGTTTTGGGGTGATGCGTACCTTACCAGTCCCGAAGGAACTCGTAGTGAGGGCAATTTTCCGCCCCGTGCTGTCGGCTGCCACCACGCTCACCCGTTCGCTGCCTAACCGGTGGGTTATCTCTGTCGGCTCGCCCTTTTTGAGGGCTACCACTTGGGTGTATGTTTTGGCTTTGAAGGGTTTGCTGTTTTGCCGCCGGTTATATCGTTGGGTCATCTGTTTCCAGTATTTCGATTTCCCGTATAGGGTCTCGAAGTTGATGCCGCCATCCACTTGCCAGGTCTGCAGGGCCGATATGGTGTTGCCTAATTCCGTGCCTTCGCTTGTGTTGGCAGTGCGTGCCCAGTTGTAGGTGGCGTTGTACGATGCGTTAGCGCTCAGTGCCTCTAAATAGGGGATTCGGTTGAACGGCACGTTCCAGCTCGCTGTGAACACCTGTTGATAGGTGTAGGGGCTACCCCATTTGCCGAGGCTGCGTTGGATGGTGTCTTTCCATGCCTCGTAGTAGTCGTTCGTGAAGTTGTAGTCTTTGATGATTTCCGGCGTGTATGAGCCCTCGTCAATCGTTGCGTTCATGGCAGATTGGAACGAGAATTTCATATTCTTCGTCAGGTCATATTTTATATCCACGTTTCGGTCCCATGTGAAGTCTTTCGAGAAGCTCAGCAGTTCGAGGCTTTGGTTGTCTGTTCCGGAGAATAGTCCGCCTGTCAGGTCGCGCATTTTGTAGTGCGAGAAGGTGCGGTGCATGTTGGTGTTGAATGCCCACGATTGCGGCAGATAGTAGAAGTTCATGTCGCGTAAGAATTTCACTTTCTGCACTTTTTGCACCTTTTTGAATGGTTCCCACGGCTTGGGGTTGAACGAGTATTGATAGCTGAAACTCCCCTTGTGGTCGGTGGTGATGTTCTTTTCCGTTTCGGGTGTATGTTCGCTTTGTTTGTTGTACGAGGCGGAGATGGAGAAGTTGGCGGGGTCGTAGAACATATCCCGCTTTTTGGAGTGAATATTCACTTTCATGTTTGTCACCGAGAACGAGGTGCTTTCCTCCACGGTGTTCGACATTTTTTTCACCGAGTCTTTTTCCGCCTTGGTTTCGTAGGTGTCGAGGGTCTCTTTCAGCTTTATATCCGTGTCTAACGGGTCGTAGTCGGGCGATGTGGTCTGATTCGAGTAGGCGACATAGACGGGCATCTGTATCTTCGCTTTTTCGGGGAACAGTCGTCCCACTTCCATGGCTGCGCTGACCGACAGTTGGTATACATTTTCCATGTTTCGGTCCAGCACGTTGCTTTCTATCGAGCCGTATCCGGCGGTTTCGAGTCGTCCGGCGATGTTCAGTTGTGCGATGTCGCTCACGGCGAGTGCGGCGTTGGCCATGGCAGCGACGCCTCCTTGTTCGTTGAATTGCGACAGACGGAGTTCGTTCACCCACACCTCGGTCGACAGCTCGTGGCGACCGGTGTTGCGCACGCCGATCATGATCACTTCCACGTCTTCGAGGGTTGGGTTTCCGACAACGGTAATCTTGTTTTGGGGTTTCCCGCTTGCGTCGTCATACACCGAGTAGGGGATAGCGTTGCTCACGCCGTCTGTTCCGGCGCGTTTGGCTTTGTTGCGCGCGGTTTTGGCGTCGGTCAGCACGGATAGGTCGAAGTCGAACATATTGTCCGTGGGCCAAACGGTTTGCCGGTCTTGGGTGTTGTCGTTGCTGTATAGCCCGGCGGGAGTGAGGTGGAGCGGAATCTCGTACTCGTAGTAATTGCTCTTGGTGTCCGAGCCGACCCGAAGGAACACCGAAGCATCTCCGTCTTGGAGTGCAGGGTCTTCCGTTGTTTGCTCGGCGTGAACGAACATCTGCAGCTTTTTGTATTGCCGCATGTCGTATCCGGTGTTCTTATATACCGCGCGGGCGTCGTTAGGGCTCAGGTTGCGTATGCCGAGCACCATGGCTTGTTCGTTCTGAGCAATCAGCTGTGCCTGCCCGGGGTCTGTCTGTCGGCTCACGCCGGGAGGCAGTACATAGTTCACGGGAGTGCGTGAGCTGTTCTCTTCTATGTTGATCGACCGCACGTCGAGCTGTGCATTCTCATTGATGCCGGTGGCGTTGATGTCGTGTAGTGTCTGTGTATATTGCCGCCACTCGCCCCGTACGAGGTCCATGGTTGCGAATCGGAGGTGTGTTTCCTTCGTGCATTTGGTCAGATAGACGCGCATGAATCGTATCGACTTGAAGTTACGGATCGACCCCACCGTTCTCACGTCGCTGCTGTCGCCGCGCAAGGGTATCTTGAACTGATACCAGGTCACCTCTGCGCTTTGTCCGTTGCGCAGTTGCACGGTGGCCACTTTCTTTTCCGTGATGTGTTGCCGTCCCACTTCCATCATGTCGGGTCTGAGCAGCACCTTGTATTCGTAGTATTTCTCGTTCTCGTTGAGGGTGTTGTCGCCGTTCAGGTCTTCCATATCGGGCTGCAGGGTCGCAGCGGTACCGTAGCTTTCGGTTTGGCTGTCGGTGCTGGGCGAGTTGCCCTCTGTGCCGTTGAAGTGTTTGTATCGGTCGAGTATCGACACCTCTTGTTGGTCGAAATCCGAGCCTCTGTAATAGTGGAAGTTATCGCCGGCGGGGTCGTTGAGTGGCGAGAACGCGTCGGCTTCGGCCTCTTGGATGGCGGCAGCGGTCATTTTGGCGCGCAGAGCGGCTACAAAGTCGGCGTAGGGGTGGGTACCGTTGTATTCGAAGGTCCATTCGTCAGCGGTGCTTAGTCCGTTCAGTCCCACGTCTTGTTTCTCTCGTGCGCCGGTTTCGTTGGAGAATGCGGTCACGGTGGAGTTGGTGCGGGGTACGCGTCCCCACACGGTCGAGTCGGTGCGATTTTGGTCTTGGTCGGAGATGGGCAGTCCATGCTCGAACGATTTCTTTCCGTCGCGCAGGATGTCTTCCGACAGGTCGCCGAGGTTGATGTACATCTCGCCGTCGTAGCCGTCGGGGTTGGTCAGTGCGGGGTCCATCATCCAGAATTCGATGTATTCTATGTTCGATTTCTCGAAGTCGGTGTTGTCTAATTTGCGCATCATGCCGCCCCACCGCTTTTCGGGGTTGGTCAGTTTTCCGTCTGAGCCGAATTCGTCGGCGCAGATGTTGTAGGGACCTCGTTCCGTGGGGTAGTAGCTGAGGTTGAGGATGGTCAGTTTGCTGTCGGCGTTGGCGGTAGTTTCCTTGTTGGGGTATATTTCTTTTTCGTATACGATACGCGTGCGGTGGTCTGACATTTGGTCAGGGTCGTTTTTGATGTGCGTAGGCGTATTGCTTTGCGGGTAGCCGAAGATGGGGTCGACGGCGTACCACGCCAACAGCGCGCGGTTTTTGCCGTACGAGGGTTTGTTGGTGTCTTTCGATTCGTCGAAGGGCGATGGGGTCGAGGCGAGGAACCAGTAGCTCGGGTAATGCACATCGATGTTGGTCGTAGTCGATTCAAAATCATCGATGTATGCCGTGCCTACTTTCCCCACGTCGTTGGTGTGTCCGGGTATGAGGTGGGCAAATTCCGCCGACACTTGGAATGTCGATGGCGCCGTGGCACTAATCCAAGGTATCTTGTCGATGGCGTTGGTCAGCCATTGCATTTCGGTTTTCCAGCTTCCGTTGAGTCCCCAAATGGTGTTGGCGAGCGGTTCGCTACCGGTGTTCACTTTGGTGGTCAGCGGTCGTTCGCGCAGGTGCATGATGGTTCCGCCGACGACGAGGTCGGGGTTGAATTCGTATTCCAAATGAGCGCCGAACAAACTTTTTCGCTGCATGGAGTAGGTCGATTGGTTCTCCAGCTTCACATCCACGTTCGTTCCGGATTCGAGTATCGACTGATTGAGGATGGTCACCGTTCCCATGGTGTAATCCACGGTGTAATCCACATTTTCCACCAGCGTAGCGCCGCCGGCGGTCACGGTTACGCTACCTTTTGGCACATTCATCGCATTGAGTCGTATCTCGCTGCCGCTTGTGCCTTTGTATTTACCGGTCAGGTGGAATTTGTTCTTTTCCGAGTATTCCTGAGCGGTCACAAGCGTCGAGTCGTACAGCTCCTGATACACATATTTGTTGGCTATCAGGTCGTTGCCTATCTGTTTTCGCAGATGGCTGCCAAACGGCTCCAGCACGGGGAAAATCACCCGTCCGTTCGACGAGTAGATCGTCAGTCCTTCCACAAAGTCGAACTTGCCGTCGGGGTACGCATTTTGCTTTTGGTCGAGTCGGTCGAGGTTCATCACGCGCAGCAGCGGCTTGCCTTTTATGGCGCCTTCGGTCAGGTATTGCATATCTGTGCCGACGGAGTCGTTCCGATAGGTGATGTAGAGTTCAAATTTGTCCGACGATATGCTTGTGGCGCCTAATGAGTAGATGTTTTTCATCATCAGGTCCCAAGTTCCGGCGCCTTTCTTGTTGGGAGCGTTGTTGGCGGATTTCAGCAGCTTGACAATCAGCGTGTTGGGTGAGCGCAGTTCCTCGCCGGCATCGGTCGAGAATTCGCCCACTTGATACACTTGTCCGTTGTAGGTGTATTCGTATGCCACGGCGAGCACCTCATCTTGGTTGAGGGCAGATTTGAGCGAGATGAATCCCAACGAGGTGTTCAGGGTATATTCCGACGACGACAGCAGTCGGGCGGATTCCACTTTTTCGTAGTCTTCGCCGCCTTCCATGCCGTTGTATCCGTCGAGTGCGGCGGTCACTTGCTGAATATCGCGTATGCCGAGTGTGCGTACCTCGTCGTATAGGTTGTTCGATCGGTTGGAGGGGTAGGGGAGTGAGGCGGTCCAGGCGGGGTTGAGGATGTGTCCATTGGTTTCGCCGAGGTCGGCAAAGGCGACGATGTTTCGTGCCTGATCATATTGCCCACGCTTGTTGGTCACCCATACTTCGATTTTGTTGATAGTGATTCCGCTCGCGATGTAGGGCACCTGTTTCATTGCATCCTCGAACCTGTCCCGAAGGTAAAATGCTAAAAAGAAGTGGCGATTCTCATCATAAGCGTCGCCTGCCACATCGAATTGTGTCATTTGCGCCCCGCCTTTGCTACTGACGGTTTGGCTTTCGCTGTTTTGTTGGCTGACGAGTGCCTGAATGCGGAACTTACCAAACTTCAAGTTGGTCTTTATACCGAACAGGGCTTGACTACCGCTGATCAACGACGAGTTGAGGTCCATCGTTACATTGCCCGCTTCGATGGATTGAATGATGTCGTCTTCTTGTCCTTTGTAGGTGAGCTTTAGGTTCTGTTGGTCGAATGAGAAGCTCGCTTCTGTGTTATAGTTGAGGTTAAAGTTGAGCTTCTCGCCCACTTTGCCGTTCACATTGACTTGTATCTTTTCATCGAAGTCGAATATGTTGTTATTTCTTGAGCGGACGGTGAGGCTTGGGTTGCCGATGTATTGGTGTTTGAATCCGAACAGCAGTTCCGCCGACCCTTGCATTTTGAGCTGCACCCCTCCGGGGCCGAATACCTTATCGGCGGGCCCTATGTTGAACTTCATGTCCGTTATGTCGAACTTCTTCTCGTTGTTATGTTCCACCTCGCCGATCTTTTGCTGCCAGTAGCGGTGCATCAGTTGCCGCTCCGCATAGTCTTGGTATTCCTCGGCGGTCATCAGATAGGGGGTGGTGATGTCGGTGTCGCCCACTCGGGTATGCATCACATATCCTCCCGAAGCAGCGTCGAAGGTAACCTCGGTTTGGATGTTGCTTGGCGTCTGCAGTGTCAGGCTTGTGCGCGGGGCAACTAATTGGTTGTAGTTCTCGGCGCCGAGCGGCTCCGCTGTGGGCACCGCCCATATCGCACTGTCCTGCAATGCCTCCTCCGCCGGTATCGTCTGCACCTCCGCCGGGGTAGTCTGCACCTCCGTAGGACTACTCTGTCTATCCGCCGGGGTAG
>CAVKVE010000014.1:0-8944 GCA_963659655.1 Bacteroidaceae bacterium
AAATCGTAACTAATTGTACCTTTCTCTATATCGTCTATCAGCGTTTCGGCATACTCATCTACCGTACGCAGGAGTTCCAATATGGTAGATGGATTAGCCGTGGACCATAGCGTCACATCACGATGCTGCATGGCAAGCCGCATCAGCGTATAGTTGCGGGCAGCATAGTCGCCAATCGACATCACCGATGCTGGGGCTGTGTAGTGCTTCTTGATAATAGATGGAATATCACGCACCAACACCCCACTGACCGAGCCAAACAGCGTACCATCAGGCGCATAGCCCTCCAGCTCTTTTCCGACAATAGGGAAAATATGCCCCGCAAAGATACGACTGCGGTGTTTAACAAAGTTCCATGTCCAAATATGCGACATCTTGCCATACACATCTTTCAGGTACTTGTGCGTCATCGGTATCCATTTCGGTTCCGAAGTAGTACCGGAGGTAGTGGCATACATATCGGGCTTACCGGGGAACAGCACATCCTCCTCACCATTCTTGTGCCGCTCTACATACGGACGAAGCGTCTCGAAACTGTCGTTCACCGGCACATACTGCCGATAGAGGCGAAACAAGTCGTCCGCATTGGTGGCAGAAAGTATGATGTCGAAATGATGCTCGCGTCCATAGACAGTATCGCGCGATATATTGAGTATATCACGCAATGTTTTTTCAGCAGCATGGCGAGGATGACGACTCCAAAAGCGCAGACGCACCGTTTGACTTCCGCCAACCAACCAAAGCACTGAGTTAATCAACCAGGGATAAGGCAGCGCCTTTCCTTTGTTGTCCAAATAGGGTTTCTTCATATAGTTACCTTTTACAAAACAGACTTATACTACAGGGGACTTCCGGAAAAAAATCCCCTTAACGACCTACTCTATTACCAATTTCTTGAATTTGGCATGACGCTTTTCGTCTTGCAAGAGCAGATTCATTTTGAATTGCCCATCGCGTGCTCCCTCTGCAATACAAGCCGCCTTGAACTTCTCAAACGACTGAGGTACAAGGCGATAGGTTACAGGGTCTTTGACACGGAACGAGGCACGCTTGGCTGCATATTCAATATTATCTGCCTTGAGTGCCTTATCTACCACTGCGGTAAACTGCTCGGCTTGTTCTTGTGTAGTAGCAGAGTCAGCAAACTCGTAGTAGAGGTCGTATGCAGACTTTTCCATATCTGCAAAGCCCACAAAGAATTGTGTTTTGAGTCCGGTCTCTTTCTCGGCTGCGTGTACTGCCTCAATAAATTGACTCTCGCTCAACTTCTCACCGGTCATCGTCACAATACCATTTACCTTTTGTATCATGTGTACGGTCGGGGTATTGCAGAAGAAATCGCCTACTTCTACCAGGTCGTTCATATTGTAGCGATATAGCCCCGCAAAGGTTGTCACATACGGACAATAGCGTTTGCCTTTCTCGAGTTCCCAAAGTTGCAGGAAATGCTTATTCTCACTCTCGAGTTCGTCCTCAGCAATAAATTCGTAGTAGTGGAAATGCGGGAACAGCACGGTATTGAGCGTGTCATCCAACACAAGTCCGAAACGGCATTCCGAAGCAAAATAGCCAAACTCTTGGTGCAGCATCTGCGTGGGGAATGAGTCTTTGAATTTATCTACATACACTTTGGTGTTTCCGCAACGCCAAGTGTTGAGTATCTGCATATTGGGCCAATAGTGCTTCGGCAGCACTTGTCCGTATTTTGCTTTCAGTGCACGCAATTCTTTTGCTCGTTCGGGGTTCGGTTTCAGGTACGGCTGAATATCATCACGAATCCATTGCGGGATATTGAGGTCTGCTTTGAGCGTACCATGCTCAATATCATTGCAATAGTCATCAAAGAACTCGTTGGCATTGTTCTGCATCTCAACAATTGTCGAGGGATTAGCCGTAACTACCAATGTCACATTACGCTCAATACCCATACGCATAATGGCGTAGTAGCGTGCCGTATAGTCCTCTATCGAAAATACGGAAGCAGGCGAAGCATACAACTTCTTTACAAAAGCAGGGCAATCACGCTGCGTAACACCGCTCACCGAGCCATAGAAAGTGCCATCGGGTGCTTCTCCTTCTTTCACCTTACCGACTATCGAAACAATTTTTCCTGTGAATACTTTCGGCTTGTTCTTGATAAAACTGAACAGCCATACTTTGGTCATTTTGCCGTAGATGTTATTCAAGTACTCCCTTGTAATAGGCACCCATTTGGGTTCCTTGGTTGTACCCGAAGTAGTGGCATACATAATCGGTTTGCCGGGGAACAGCACATTCTCCGCACCATGTTTGTGCTTCTCTACATACGGGCGAAGATCCTCATAATCATTCAGTTTGACATACTTCTGATAGAGAGAGAACAACTCAGTGTCGTTCTTGGCAGCGAGTATCTCTGCAAAATGATGTTCCTGACCATATTCCGTATCCTTGGCATATTCCAAGATGGCACGCAGCGTTTTCTCTGCGGCTTTGCGAGGATTGCGTGAGGCACTTTTCAGTTTCAAATACTGTATTCCGCCTGCACAACCGAGCAGGAAATTCGGAACAAAAGGACAAGTTGCTTTTTCCATTGTCTTCTAATTCTTGTTTTTGAATAGAAACCGATCCGTTTCGTGTCTTCCACACGATACAATTCGCCGCTTTCTATTCCTGGTATATTTTCAAAAACATGCAGAATCTTCTCCCATAAATTTCCACTTCCGCATTCTGCAAAAAATCGCACAAAGGTAGCAACATTTATTTGAATATCCAAATTATTATGGTTTATCTATTGTATCTTCATTTGCGAGTTTGCCGCAAAAGCACTACCTTTGCAGCCGTTTTTCGATAAAAATATAATATACTATGCGACTTATACATAATCCCTGGATAGGAGTAGATGGTTACAATTGCTTCGGATGTTGCCCTACCAATCCCATAGGAACTCATCTTAATTTCTACGAAGACGGAGACGACATTGTCAGCATTTGGCGTCCCACTCAAAACCATCAGTCTTGGATTAACACACTTCACGGCGGCATACAAGCTGTCTTGTTGGATGAAATATGCGGTTGGGTGATATTCCATAAGTTGCAAACTGCAGGTGTTACGGCTAAAATGGAGACTCGTTACCATAAACCCGTTTCTACGCTACAACCTTATATTACCTTGCGGGGGCGCCTTCGTGAGATGCATCGCAATGTGGCTTATGTAGTGGGTGAGATTTGGAGTGCAGATGGCGAGTTATTGTGCGAGTGCCTTTGCACCTATTTTACCTTTCCGCAAGATAAGGCAAAAGCCGAGATGGGGTTCATTCCATCCGAACTGGATGATATGGAAGTGTCTTACGAAGAGCTTATAAAATAGCTAAATCTCCCCCCATTCGATATTTCGATATTTCGATTTTGTCGTTTTTTCTCGAAAAAATGGGCATTTAATCCGATAATATTCGAACAACTTCTTTCAAAATTTGTACATATCAAAAAAAAGTTTTACCTTTGCGCCCGATTTTGACAAGTACAATTGCGGCATTAGCACATCGGTAGTGCATCAGCTTCCCAAGCTGAGGAGGAGGGTTCGACTCCCTTATGCCGCTCATAGACAGCCCGAAAGGGCTGTTTTTGGATACCTAAGTGGTATTTGGTAAGAATAGTCATTGATGTATTGAGTAATAGCAGACCGGTCTATCGCGGCGTATAGGCAGACATTCATTCGTGTTTGTATCCCTTGCGACGAGGAAAGTCCGGGCAGCATAGAGCACCACAGCGGCTAACGACCGTCAGGCAGCAATGTTTGGTCACCGCTACAGAGACGAGCAATGTGAAACGAGCATACTGTGGGCTGCAATTCCGTGTAAACCGATGTTTGAGCGTAGCTCGCGCGAGTCGGAGGGTAGGAAGCGAGAGAAGCACATAGCAATATGTGTTCGAGATTAATGATAGACACTGCTCTTGTGAGTGGCACAGAACCCGGCTTATAGGTCTGCTATATTACTCAATGCATACATATTCCCATTTGTCGTATGGCTTCACTGCAGAAAATCATCAACTTCCTACGCTTTGATATATGGCGTTTGACGACTGCGGACATTTCGGGCAAAGGCAAGCGCCTTGGTCTGCGTGCGCTGCGTACGGTAGTATTAGTAGTCAAGGGCTTTACATCTAAAAATCTCAATGTTATTGCCAATAGTTTGACCTACTCACTGGTTTTTGCCATCATTCCGGTCTTGGCATTGGTCTTGGCAGTAGCCAAAGGATTTGGGGCGGCGGATGTTATTCAGGATCAACTCAACCGCACCATTTTAGGAGAAACGGACCTCGTGCCTACTATTATGCCAATGGTTGAGCGTTATTTAGAGACTGCACAGGGCGGCTTGTTTATTGGTATCGGTTTGCTGATCCTATTGTGGGCTATCTATTCGTTCTTCCGCAGTGTGGAGTCGGCATTCAATGATATATGGAATGTGCAGCAATCTCGTTCTATTATACGCCAACTCACTACTTATATTGCCATTCTTTTTTTAGTGCCGGTATTGATTATTGTCACATCGGGTATGAGTGTCTTGGTCAATTCCACCGTCCTATCGGCATTACACAATATCGCTTTGTTTGCCGAACTCAAAAAGAGTCTTGTCCGTTTGCTGCAATTTGTGCTTTGTTGGGCATTGTTTTCCGGTATGTATGCTGCTATTCCTAACACCAAAGTGCATTTCTTCAGTGCCGTTATTCCGGGCATACTATTTGGTACTCTATTCCAATTGCTGCAGATGTTGTCTGTCAATATCATCGTTTTCCTTTCGCGTACCAGTATTGTTTATGGTGCCTTTGCCACCATTCCTATTCTTTTGATCTGGTTGCAATGGACCTGCCTTTTGATACTTATCGGGGCAGAGATGTCTTTTGCCATCCAAAATAACGAGCTGTTTGAATACGAACACGACCTGCAACGCATGTCCCGCCGCTACAAAGACTTTATTACGCTCTATCTGCTCTCCGTTATTATTCATCGTTTCGAGCATGATGAGGCACCCCTCACGGCACACGAGTTAGCGGCACAGAACAACATCCCTGCTCGTTTGGTAAACCAATTGCTTTCTCGCTTGGTAGAGACCCACCTATTGCGTGAGATTTATATCGAGAACAAAGAGGAACGCACCTATCAGCCCGCCCTTGACACACATTTGATTACCATAGGTATGGTTTTCGACCGCATAGACCAACAGGGTTCCGAAGAATTCCTACAAACAATAAGTCCGGAAATGCAAACCTTCTGGCAGCATTTCCTCAAACTCAAACAGGAACATAATACACTTGACCAAATCTATGTAAATGAGATTTAGTCCGTTTTCGTTTCCTGCGTATTTCCATACAATTCCCTTATTATTTCTATACAACCATAAAGCACTCTTCTATGCTTATCACACTTATCGCCGGTGCACGTCCCAATTTTATGAAGATAGCACCGCTAATTCACGCTATTCAACACGCAGCCTCCGAAGGACAGGATATTCACTATCGTTTGGTGCATACCGGTCAGCACTACGATAAGAATATGTCCGACACCTTTTTCGAGGAACTGCATATCCCCACCCCGGATGTCAATCTCGGTTGCGGTGGTGGCACCCAAGCCGAACAGACTGCACACATTATGGTTGAGTTCGAGAAAGACCTTCTTGCCCACCCCACCGATGTGGTGTTGGTGGTAGGCGATGTTACCAGTACTATGGCATGTGCCATTGTGGCGAAGAAGTTGAATACCCGTGTTTGCCATGTTGAAGCAGGTATTCGTAGTTGGGATTTGAGTATGCCGGAAGAAATCAATCGCATGGTTACCGATTCGTTGGCAGACTATATGTTCACTACCAGCGAAGTGGCCAATGCCAATCTCCGTCGCCATAGCGTACCAATTCTTTCGGCAGACACCCTACTTGCACCGGATACAGCTCAGCAGACGGCATGGTTTGTGGGAAATGTGATGATTGATACATTGCTTGCCAATCGGTCTCGCTTCTGCAAGCCGACACTGTTTGATACCATCGGTCTTACCGATAGCCAATATATTGTTATGACTATGCATCGCCCGGCCAATGTGGATGAAGGCGACCATCTAAAAGCTCTTATGGAGCAGATTATCACCCATGTACATGGGCTTCCAATCGTATTCCCGATTCATCCTCGTACCGCTAAAATATTCTATAATTTGTGGGGCGATGAACAGCAACTGCGCACTATTTTTCCCAACCTACATATTGTTGAACCTTTAGGGTATTTGGAATTCAACTATCTGGTCGAACACTCTATGGCGGTGGTTACCGATTCGGGCGGAATCACGGAGGAAACCACCATTATGGGCATTCCGTGCATTACACTTCGCAACAACACCGAACGCCCGGAAACTTGCACCATTGGTACCAACGAATTGATAGGTACCGCCCCATCAGCCATTCCCCCCGCTTTAGAAAAACTCTTTGCCGGTGAGTGGAAAAAAGGTTCCATTCCTCCTCTATGGGATGGACACACCGCCGAACGCATTATTACCATCCTATCTGCCAACCTTCGGACCCATTGACTGATTCGGCATGAGATATTGACACGCCTGTTGGCGGAAATAGGATAATTGAAAAAAACAAAAAATACGCATCGTAAAACAACCGTATAAGACCCTTACAAGAACCTATAATGGTAGGGTAATGGTAGGGCGATACGTCCGAGATGAGAGGCTAATCAAAAGCCATTGAAAAACAGCTATATTTTTTCACTAATAACTGCTTTTTTTTGCACAATAATTCTACTTCATTTCACGCACCGATTAGTTACCTAATTCGTGCGTGATTGTTGCATAATTAATGCATATAATGCATAAATATCGCATAATTAGAGTGTGATTTATGTGTAATGTATGTGTAATGTATGTGTAATTTATGAGTGATTTGTGCGTAAATCCCGAACCACTCCCGAACCAACTCTATTCTACAAAACTCATACCTATACAAACTTTCCTGCTATATTCATAACATTTCCCATTTTACCATTGCTAAAATGCCAAAAAAGTAGTAACTTTGTCGCCGATATGAAAATAGCATTCACCACACCGCTCCCTGACGAAGGTTTCCGTCGCCTCTCCGACCATACACTCTATGCGCCGGCAGCAGAAGCGGAGGTGCTTATTTCAACCTTCGATGTACCGGTCACGCGTGCTATGATTGCTGCTATGCCGCACCTGCGCTTGATTGCCAATTTCGGAGTCGGATACAACAATATCGACCTTGACGCCTGCCGAAAACGCAACATCAGGGTTACCAACACCCCGCAACCGGTTATCGAGCCTACTGCAGAATTAGCCTTTGCACTAATGCTCTGCATAGCCCGCCGTGTGGCAGAGTTTGATAATCAACTCAAAACAAATACTGCCGAACCATTTGGCGTCATGAATAACCTAAGCCATTCGCTATATGGCAAGACATTAGGTATCATCGGAATGGGAAGAATTGGTCAGTCCGTTGCCCGCCGAGCCGTAGCGAGCGGTATGCGTATTCTCTATCACAATCGCAACCGCCTGACTGCAGCCGTCGAACAACGCTATAATGCGCAATATACCGACTTCGATACACTGCTGCAAGAATCCGATTTCGTGTCCTTGCATCTACCCTACACTCCCGCTGTCAAGCACCTTATTGGCACGAAAGAGTTTGCTCGGATGAAGCCGACGGCATACATCATCAATACGGCTCGCGGCGCACATATCGATGAGCAGGCCTTAGTCACCGCCCTGCAACAACACAAGATTGCAGGTGCCGCATTAGATGTATACGAGAACGAGCCGCAAATTACGCCCGCATTGAAATCGATGCCCAATGTAATCTTGTCCCCGCATACCGGCACAGGTACCTGGGAAGGACGCCTCGCTATGTGCGACAATGTCTGCACCAACATCCTTGCCTTCTCCCACGGCAACTACTCTAATATGAATTTAGTCTTATAACAGTACAAAAACGTACAACAATGAATATCACAGACCGCTTTTTGAAGTATGTTGGTTTCTGCACCACATCGGATGAAGAAACCAATATGACCCCCTCTACTCCGGGGCAAATGGAGTTTGCCGAGTACCTGCAATCCGAACTCAAGCAGATAGGCTTGCAGGAGGTTACACTCGACCGAAACGGGTATATCATGGCAACTCTCCCTGCCACTGCCGAAGGTAAACCGACTATCGGCTTTATCGCCCACATGGACACATCGCCCGATGCAAGCGGCAAGCATGTGCAGCCACGCATTGTCAAGAACTACGACGGTAAGGACATCGTGCTCAACGAGTCGGAGAATATCGTATTAGAGACAGCCAAATACCCGGAAATACTGCGCTATACGGGACAAGACATCATTGTCACGAACGGCAAGACGCTGCTCGGCGCAGATGACAAAGCCGGTATTGCCGAGATAGTCTCTGCCTGCGAATACCTGATACAGCACCCCGAAATCCAACATGGTAAGATACGCATCGGCTTCACCCCCGATGAGGAAATCGGGCAAGGCGCAGACCATTTCGATGTGAAGAAGTTCGGATGCGACTTTGCTTATACCATGGATGGCGGAGCAGTAGGCGAGTTGGAGTTTGAGAACTTCAATGCCGCCTCGTGCAAGATACATATCCATGGCGTCAATGTGCACCCGGGCTATGGTTACCACAAGATGCTGAACTCCATGCGTATAGCATTCCAATTAGCCGTGATGTTGCCGCGTTGGGAGACGCCGGAGCATACCGAGGGCTACGAGGGCTTCTACCACCTTGTGGGTATGAACGGAACGGTGGAGGAGACGACCTTAAGTTATATCATTCGTGACCATGACCGTGCGCGTTTCGAGAGCCGCAAGCGTGAGATGGAGCACCTGGTGCGCAAAGTCAATCGCGAGTACGGCGAGGGAACGGCAGAGATAGAGATACGCGACCAATACTACAATATGCG
>CAVKVE010000014.1:9277-13133 GCA_963659655.1 Bacteroidaceae bacterium
CCTTTTACCGCGACCCATATTGCGTTGGGCGCAAAGATGGCAGATTTTGCAGGATTTAATATGCCTATTCAGTATCCGACAGGCATTAACCAAGAGCACCTGATTGTCCGAAATGGCGTGGGTGTGTTCGATGTCAGCCACATGGGCGAGTTCTGGGTTAAGGGCGAGAAAGCACTCGATTTCCTACAGTATATTACCACCAACGATGTCAGCAAACTCGATGCGGGCAAAGCGCAGTACACCTGTATGCCGAACGGCAAAGGCGGTATTGTGGACGACCTGATTATCTACAAATACAGCACCACCAAGTACCTGATGGTGGTCAATGCAGGCAATATCGATAAAGACTGGGCGTGGGTGAACAAGCAAAACACCTTCGGGGTATCGCTCGAGAACGCCAGCGACCGCTATGGACAGTTGGCAGTGCAGGGACCCAAAGCCACCGAACTGCTGCAGCTGCTCACGGACGCTGATTTGAGCGCCATTCCCTACTATGCGTTCCGCGAATGGTCGTTTGCAGGCGTGCAAGGTGTCATCTTGAGCAACACAGGCTACACGGGTGCTGGCGGTTTTGAACTATATTTCCCCAAGGAGTACGCCAAGCAGATTTGGGACGCTATCTTCGAGGTAGGTAAGGCATTCGGTGTTGCCCCCATCGGTTTGGGCGCACGCGATAGTCTGCGTTTGGAGAAATGGTATTGCCTCTACGGGCACGACATCGACGACACCACTTCGCCACTTGAGGCTGGGCTGGGCTGGATAACCAAGTTTGACGCCAAAGACTTTATTGATAAGGACTTCCTGCTCAAGCAGAAAGCCGAGGGCGTGAAACGCAAGTTAGTACATTTCGAGTGCCAAGAGCGTGCCATACCGCGCAACGGCTACGAGATTTGCGACGCCGAGGGGAATACGATAGGGCATGTGACGAGCGGTATTATGTTGCCGACTACGAAAGTAGGTATCGGAATGGGCTATGTCAAGACGGAGTTCGCCAAGAAAGAGACCATCATCTACATCAAAATACGCGAGAAACTCATCCCCGCAAAAATTGTGTGATAGACACAAACAACCGGAGAGATTAAGTTTATCTTGGTCTCTCTGGTTGTTATATTTGAATAATTTTACCAAACTATGTAAACTATGAATAACACAAAAAATGTGGCGTTAGTCTTAGGCTCAGGCGGGGCTAGAGGGTTGGCTCATATAGGTGCTATAGAGGAACTTGTTAATCGCGGTTACACCATAACGAGTATTGCAGGTACATCTATGGGCGCAATGATAGCCGGGATGTATGCTGCGGGTAAATTGCAAGAAGCCAAAGAGTGGTTTCTGCAAGTTGATAAGCAGACTATAGTACAAATGGTAGACTTATCTATTTCGCTCAATTCGATTGTCAAGGGGGAGAAAATTATCAAAGAATTAGAAAAAGTCGTTCCTGATTGCTTGCTACAGGATTTACCTATTCCATGCACCATCGTGTCAGCCGATTTGATATCAGCTGATGAGGTACTATTCAAAACAGGCAGTTTGTTTAATGCGATTCGGGCGAGTATAAGCATACCCTTATTCTTCCAACCAGTACAGAAAGGACAGAAACTATTAGTAGATGGTGGTATTCTAAACCCATTGCCACTCAATCGCGTGAAACGACATAAGGGGGATTTGCTTGTGGCTGTTAATATATCCGGTAAAGATAGTATGGAAATCAAGAAGACACAAACTAAATCCGGACTCCTGCGTGCCACCGAATGGATTCAAGAAAACGAGAAGTTGTTTCCTACTCAATTACAATCTTTAGGGGCTCGCATTCGCAAACGGGAAATAGAGAAAAGCAACGACCTAACCGATTCGGTTAACTATATAAGTATGGTAGACCGAATGTTGGATATGCAGATTCAGCAAAACACGCGACTAACATTGCAACTAACACATCCGGACATATTAGCCGAGATGCCTCAATATGCATTTACCACCTTTGATTTTGACAAGGCTGATGTTATTATGGAACGGGGAAGACAACTTATGCATGATGCTCTCAACCAATACGAACAATCCATATCGTTGTAAGGTGACAAATGTATATCTAAGCGATTTGACATTCCACAATACGCTTGGAGAAGTATGATAGATATAGTAGCAACCGGAAATGTTGAGAAATTAGTAAGCTAACGATTCCAGGCTTTGTTTGGGTTAACTTGTTTCTAACACTGCGACACATACAATGGTCGCAGTGTTTTTTCTGCATTTTCTTGGTAAAAAGTTTGCAGAACAAAAAAAAATAGCTACCTTTGCACTACTTTGTTAGAGGAGGAAGGCATACAAATTCCATCTATAGATATTGGCTACTCTATGGAAATGATGGGCAAAGAAGGCAGAATGACTATAGGGAAATAGCGAGTTGGTTCGGTACTCCTTCGGGATGGGCTGATAAAATGAATCGGATGGGCTGAGCATTGGAGGAGGAATTGTATATGGAATAGACATTGTCTATAGAATAGAGTTGGATGATGAATTCATGGGGCGCATAAATTGGGAGAAAAAAATAGACATAGACTTGTAGTCCTAACTAGCAAAGATGTTTTCTCGGTAGATCTATTGAATGTAGTTCTATCTCCATTTGCATCGAAATTTATACATATAATTCTGTAGTATATGGCTATTTGCAGATGTGTTTCCATCTGTGGAAACATTTTGGACAAATATATATTCGAAAAATATACTTACTACAAGACTTTGAATAATAATATCGAATTATAAAGCATACTACAAGTTTTAATTAGAGTATGCGAACACATAGAATTATCTAAAAACAACATAGTTGAATGAACGTAACGCACGAACAGTTAATCGAAGCACTACAACGCTATTTTGGTTTTGATAGCTTTAAGGGCAACCAAGAAGCAATCATTCGTAACGTGATGGAAGGACACGATACATTTGTCCTTATGCCAACCGGTGGAGGCAAAAGTCTTTGCTACCAATTGCCATCGCTTATAATGGATGGGGTTGCGATTGTTATCTCACCATTGATTGCATTGATGAAAAATCAAGTGGATGCTATGCGTAATTACTCCGATGAACAAGGTGTGGCTCACTTCATCAATTCATCTCTATCACGCCCGGAAATAAATGCCGTGAAAGAAGATGTATTGGCGGGGCGTACGAAGTTGCTCTATCTCGCCCCAGAGAGTCTGCAGAAAAACGAAAATGTAGATTTTTTGAAAAATGTCAAGATTTCGTTCTATGCGGTGGATGAGGCTCATTGTATCTCTGAGTGGGGACACGATTTCCGTCCCGAATATAGTCACATTCGCTCGATGGTTCAGCGTATTGGCAAGGCGCCTATTATAGCATTGACAGCCACGGCAACACCTAAGGTGCAGAAAGACATTCAGAAAAATCTCGGAATGCCGGACGCTACGGTATTCAAAAGTTCGTTCAACCGCCCTAATCTATATTACGAGGTACGCCCCAAAACAAAGGATATTGATAAAGAGATTATCAAATATATTCGTTCAATGGAGGGGAAGTCGGGCATAATCTATTGCTTATCACGCAAAGAAGTGGAAGATTTAGCCCAAGTTCTGCAAGTGAATGGAATCTCTGCTCGCTGCTATCATGCAGGTATGGATGCTGCCGCACGAAGTTCTGCACAAGATGCTTTCTTGATGGAAGAGTGTCGAGTGATTGTAGCTACCATTGCCTTCGGTATGGGTATTGATAAGCCGGACGTACGGTTTGTCATCCACTACGATGTTCCAAAATCGCTTGAAGGTTACTACCAAGAGACCGGACGTGCCGGGCGTGATGGGGGAGAAGGACAATGTATATGTTTCTACTCGCCGGATGACATTGA
>CAVKVE010000014.1:13437-33594 GCA_963659655.1 Bacteroidaceae bacterium
ATTAGCTACAAACATAACGAATTGGAGAATTATGGAGCTGCTTCGGATATGGATGAACAAACCCTCCATGCCATTATTCGCCAAGCTCTATTGAAGGGATATTTAGTTAAGGATATTGACTCGTATGGGAACCTGAAAATAACGACAGATGGTAAAAAATACATCAAACGACCTTCCCATTTTGAGGTTCCGATAGAAGTGCACGATGATGAAACAGAAGAGACTCCGGACAATGCAGGTGGTTGTGCCGCAGCGGATGATGTACTATTCTCCATATTGAAAGATGTTCGTAAGAAACTCTCCAAAAAATGTGATGTACCGCCATTTGTCATTTTCCAAGATCCATCTTTGGAAGCAATGGCTACTACTTACCCTATCACGATGGATGAGCTATTGACTATTCCGGGAGTGGGTGTTAGTAAAGCAAAGCGCTATGGGGATGAGTTCCTGCGAGTTATAAAAGAATATGTCGAAGAGAATGAAATAATTCGTCCAGAAGACCTTCGGATACGGACGGTGGCCAAAAAATCCACTCGTAAGAAACAGATAATTGCAGCTATCGACCGTCGTGTGGACTTGGATGACCTTGCCGAATCAAATGGCATGTCCATGGAAGAAATGCTCGATGAACTGGAAGCGATTGTGTTCTCCGGCACGAAAGTAAATATCAACTACTTTATCGAAGAGGTGCTTGACCCCGATGAGGAAGAGGAGATTTACGATTACTTCAAAACTGCAGAGAGCGATGATATTAAGACCGCGATGGAGGAGTTAGGTGAAGATGACTATGACGAAATACATGTTCGCTTAGTCCGCATCAAGTTCCACTGCGACCTGGGAAACTAGACCTCCCCTAACCCCTCCAAAGGAGGGGAAATAATTACAAATTAAGAATCACAAATTATATATTCTCCCTTGCACAAGAACGAAATAGATATAATCACCCTCGGTTGCTCCAAGAACTTGGTAGATGCCGAGCGACTGATGCACCAATTAGAGTTGGCTGGATATCGCTGTGTGCACGACTCAGATACGCCACAAGGCGAGATAGCCGTTATTAACACCTGTGGTTTTATCGGTGATGCGAAGGAGGAGAGTATTAATACCATACTCCAATTCGCAGAACGAAAGACAAGCCGTAAACTACGCAAACTCTATGTGATGGGCTGTTTGAGCGAACGATACCTAAAAGACCTGGAGCAGGAAATACCCGAGGTAGACAAATGGTACGGCAAGTTCAATTTTATGGCGTTGGTACAAGACCTCACAACGCTTGCCACACCACAAGACAAAGGATGCGCTTACGAGCGCACACTTACTACGCCTAAGCACTACGCATATATAAAAATATCAGAAGGGTGCAATCGTTTCTGTTCCTATTGCGCCATTCCGCTCATCACAGGGCGACATACCTCGCGTCCCGAAGAGGAGATATTGAATGAGGTACGCTGGCTGGTGAGACAAGGCGTGCGAGAGTTCAATATTATTGCACAAGACCTATCAAGTTATGGGCTTGACCTCTATCAAGAACACCGCCTTCCCCAACTGATTGATCGTATGGCGGAGATAGAGGGGGTTGCGTGGATACGCCTGCACTATGCCTACCCGACTGACTTTCCATTCGATTTACTGCCCGTAATGGCAAAGCATAAGAATGTGTGCAAATACCTCGATATTGCGCTGCAACACTGCACCGACCATGTACTCGGACTAATGCGACGCCATATCACCCGCGAGGAGCAGGATGCCCTTATTGCGCGTATTCGTCGTGAGGTACCGGGAATATGTATCCGCACAACTTTACTGGTAGGACACCCTGGCGAGACAGAGGAGGACTTCGAGGAGTTACAGCACTGGGTGCGCACCATGCGTTTTGACCGGTTGGGGGCGTTTGCCTACTCCGATGAGGAGGGGACTTATGCCAACCTGCACTACACGGACGATATTCCGCAAGAAGTGAAAGACCAACGAGTGGCAAAAATAATGGCCATACAGCAGCAGATTTCCAACGAACTGCTCCAACAGAAAGTAGGCACAACCGAGCAAGTGATTATTGACCGCTTGGAGGGCGACTACTATATCGGGCGGACACAATACGACTCCCCTGAGGTGGATTGTGAGGTGCTGATAGCAAAGACTGCCGATCTGCAAGTTGGAGCTTTCTATACTGTGCAGATTGAGCGGGCAGAAGACTTTGACCTCTACGGACACATCGTACAAGACGGACACGACGGTAAGACTAAAAAAGTATGTTAACTAAAGAACTGATACAGAATACGGCTACGGCTACGGGGCTGCCCCGCAAGCGCATTGAAGAACTGCTCGGCGCTACCAATGCGGCGGTACGGGAAGCACTTATGGAGGGTAAGAGCATTGCCCTGCAAGGGCTTGGCACACTCGAGATTAAGCAGCGCAACGAGCGTACCTTTGCCAATCCGCGCACGGGTGAGAAGACTCGTATCCCCGGCAAACCACAACTCATTTTCAAACCTGCAGCCACTATTAAAGAGGTATTCAACGAAGCATAAACATGGCAGCTGACAAACTATATTGGAATGAGTTGCGTCGTGCTGTCATGCAGCGTACCGATGCTACCGAACAAGAGGCAACCGCTTTCTTGAATGCACTCATAGAGCAGATTATCGAGGCACTAAAGACAGACAAGCAGGTGCGTATCAACGGATTGGGAACCTTCCGTCTGCAACCTATGCAACCACGCAAGAGTGTCAATATCGCTACGGGCGAGGAGATTGTCATTGACGGATATAACAAAGTGGCTTTCACTCCCGAAGCGAGCGTGAAAGAGATGATAGGCAACAACCCTACTCCCGATGATGCACCAAAACCAAAATCCGCTAAAAAGAAAAAAGACACCGAGAGCGAGGAACTGACTCCTATTCAGAAGCTCGGACAACAAGCCGACGAGATAGTTGACCTACTGGCAGACCTTGGGCAGAAACCGAATACGGGAAATATTTCCCCCACTCCCACGGAAGAAGAACCGAAAGAAGAAAAGCCAAAAACGGAAGAAGAGAATCCTAAATTAGAGGACAGACCACAACAAGAGGAGAACCCCGTATTAGCACCTGTTCCCGACACTTCCATAGAGAAGCAAGAAGAGAAACCTGTAGAGCCTACAATACCTCAGCCTATTGCCGAAGAGGAGAGTAAAAAAACAGAAGAGCAAAAAGAAGCTACCGAAAAAAAGGCACAAGAGGAGAAAGAAGAAAATATAGCGAAACAGCCCAAACGGAAATACCATTTTGGGCGTGATACGCTAATCTGTGTTATCTGCTTGCTGATAGTGCTTGTCTGCGGCTATTTCTTCGGGCGTGCCGCATTGAGCAATTGGGTAGAGTCTTTAGGACAGAATAGTACTCCTATTGACACTACTATTGTTGAGGAACAAGCGGTGCAAGCGATACAAACTGCACCTATGGATTCCGCCATAACCACACCTGCTGAAGAATTGGTTGAGACACCTGCTACCACTACCACCGAAGTAGACACCCAAAACGCCGAGATAACCTATTCGGAGTACTTAGCAACGGAACAGATTAACGAGGGCAGTCGCCTCACATGGCTTGCCTATCGATACTATGGCAACAAAGCACTCTGGGTCTATATCTACGATGCCAACAAAGACCATCTGACCGACCCCAACCATATCCAGGTGGGAACGGCTATCCGTATTCCGAAACTGACTGCTCTACAACAAGATACAGCGAACGTACAGACGAAGCAGACTATAGAGTGCTTAAAGGCAGCCGCTAACGCAAATGCTAAATAGCAAAACGGAATTGAACGAGGACTATATACACATAGAAGGCGCATCGACCCACAACTTGAAGAATATCTCTGTGGATATTCCACGCAATAAGTTGGTGGTGATTACGGGTGTGAGCGGCAGCGGGAAATCCTCGCTGGCGTTTGATACACTCTATGCAGAGGGACAACGCCGTTATGTGGAGAGCCTGAGTGCTTATGCTCGCCAATTCCTTGGGCGTATGCAGAAACCAGAAGTTGATAAGATAGAGGGTATTCCACCTGCTATTGCCATTCAACAGAAGGTAACAAGCCGCAATCCACGCTCTACCGTAGGCACATCGACCGAGGTATACGACTATCTCAAACTGCTATTCGGGCGTATCGGCAAGACCTATTCCCCCGTGAGCGGAAAAGAAGTGAAGCGTCAAACCATTCGCGATGTAGTAGATACGATGACTTCATTGCCCACGGGCAAACGCGTCTATTTGATTGCGCCCATTGTATTGGGACAGACCACATTGCAGGAGAAACTTAATACATGGCAGTCGGAGGGATTCTCCCGCCTGCTTGTTGACGGCGACACGGTGCGTATCGGGGCAGGAACTGCCCAACAAATCGCTACGGAGGACGGCAAGTTGTTGCCGAATTGCTATTTGCTGGTTGACCGTATTGTGACGGACGGAGAACAGGCTACTGCCAATCGTTTTGCCGACTCGGTGCAAACAGCGTTCTTCGAGGGGAAGGGCGAATGCGGACTCTATATTGATGGCGAATACACGCTATTTTCGGAACGATACGAAGCGGATGGCATTCAGTTTATTGAGCCGAGCGAACATCTGTTTGATTTTAACAATCCTATTGGTGCTTGCCCAACTTGCAATGGTTTTGGTAATGTAATGGGAATCGACCCGGATTTGGTTGTACCCGATAAGTCAAAATCGATATACGAGGGTGCGATTGCCTGCTGGAACGGAGAAAAGATGAGCGCATGGCGCGATGCACTGGTATATAGTGCCGCCAAGTTTGATTTTCCCATCCATACACCATTCTATAAACTAACAGAGGCGCAGAAGAACCTTATTTGGACCGGGAACTCCTATTTCCGAGGACTGAACGATTTCTTCCACGAGTTGGAAAGCAAACAATACGGCAAGATACAATATCGTGTGCTCTTGGCACGGTTCAAGGGCAAAACTATCTGTCCCGAGTGTCAGGGTATGCGCTTGCGCCGTGAGGCGAAGTATGTGCGTATCTGCGGCAAGAATATCTCTGACCTCTGCTGTATGTCTGTCAGCGACTTGGCTGTATGGTTTGCAGGAATTACACTTACTTCTACCGAACAGATGACGGCAGAAATGCTGCTCCACGAGATTACATCGCGTCTACAGTTTATGGAGGATGTAGGACTTGGTTACTTGACGCTCAATCGATTGAGTAACACTCTTTCAGGTGGTGAGAGCCAGCGTATCTGTTTGGCTAAATCGCTAGGCAGTAGTTTGGTAGGCTCGCTCTATGTATTGGACGAACCATCCATAGGCTTACATCCACGAGATACGGAACGCCTTATTCATGTGCTGCAAGAATTGCGCGACCTCGGTAATACGATTGTGGTGGTAGAGCACGATGAGGATATCATTGCCGCTGCCGACCACATCATAGAGATAGGTCCCGCTGCAGGACGACACGGCGGTGAGGTCGTCTATACCGGCGCACCCAAATTAGATGAATTTACCTACTCCATTCCGCCTTATAGGCGGCATTGGAACAACTATATCGAGATAGACGGAGTCTGTGAAAACAACCTCAAGAACTTGGATGTTCGTTTCCCGCTCAATGTAATGACCGTAGTAACGGGTGTCAGTGGCAGTGGCAAGTCCTCTTTGGTAAGCAAAGTACTATACCCTGCGCTCAAAAAGCACTATGGTGGTATAGCAGAGCATACGGGATCGTATGGCAGCCTACGAGGCAGTCTGCACCTGCTCACAGATGTGGAGTTTGTAGACCAGAACCCATTAAGCCGCTCTTCTCGCTCCAATCCGGTTACCTACCTAAAGGCATACGACGAGATACGCAAACTCTTTGCGGAACAACCATTGAGTAAGCAGTTAGGGTTTAGTGCTTCGCATTTCTCATTCAATACACCGGGTGGACGCTGCGAGACCTGTCAGGGTGAAGGTACGATTACCATTGAGATGCAGTTTATGGCAGACATCACACTCGAGTGTGAACAATGCCATGGGCGTCGTTTCAAGCAGGACGTGCTCGATGTGCATTATCGCGACAAGTCTATCTATGATATACTCACTATGACGGTCAATCAGGCAATAGAGTTCTTCTCTGCCGACCCTGAATGCGAAAAAATTGTCAAACGCCTACGTCCCTTGCAAGATGTCGGTATCGGCTATATCCAATTGGGACAATCAAGCAGTACCCTGTCGGGTGGAGAAAGCCAACGCGTGAAATTGGCATCCTTTCTTGCTCAGGAGAGCGTGGCATCCACCCTGTTTGTATTCGATGAGCCTACCACAGGACTGCATCACCGCGATATCCAAGTGCTGCTCAAAGCACTCAACCAACTGATTAGCAAAGGGCATACGGTGATTGTCATTGAGCATAACCCAAGTATGATATTGGCAGCCGACCATATTATCGACCTCGGCAGAGAAGGCGGCACCGATGGGGGCAATATTGTATTTGAAGGTACACCGGAAGAATTAGCCGCCTGCACGGAGAGTTATACAGGAAACTACATCGCCAAAATTCTACACTAAAGAAATTCTGTATGAAAGAACAGAGAATCAACGAACTGAAACATTCCGACATATTCTCACACATCGCCATGTTTGATTATTTACCACGTTGGTGTGTGCTACTCATAGATATTTGTCTATGTTCATTGGCCTATTGGATCAGTATCCTAATTGGCAATGGTATTTTTACATACGGTTTTGAAACAGATGAAATACTTCCATTTAGTATACAATATTTAATTTTAGTTATTATACAGATACTTTGTTTTTGGTTATTCCATACCTATTCCGGGATATTACGTTATTCCACTTTTATTGATACACTTAAATCATTGCTTGCTGTATTGACTTGCGGAGGAGGATTGTTGCTATTCAACCTAATATGGATAACACTGACTAAAGAAAAGCTATTTCTCAATACGGCTTTGGTAATCTATATACCAATAGCTTTCATTTTGTTATTCAGTCTTCGTGTTAGTATCAAGACCGTGTTTGAATATATACGACTGCATAGTTCAAACACAAAGAAAGTAATGATATGGGGAACGCGCTCGGCAGGTATTGCAATTGCTAAGATGCTCAAGAGCGGGACTGATACTATCTATCGACCTGTCGGGTTTATTGGCACAGATATAGATGTCAAGGAACGACACGATTTGGTTGGACTGCATGTATTCTCGCTCAATGAGAAAACGATCAAATGGATGGTGGAAAATAAAGTGAATGATGTGATAGTGTCTCCTCTACAGATGCAGAAAATCAATCCATCTACTGATTTTCAAATATTTTTTGAGCATAATATTCATGTACTTACCACTCCCTATTTTTCTAAATATGACAGCGTAGAAAATATTGACTATCAGCGTATTGGGCGTATTGAGAATATTCAGATAGAAGACCTGTTGGAGAGGCCGGCAATACACATCAATACGGACAATGTACTGCATATTATGCAGAACAAAATAGTAATGGTAACCGGAGCTGCCGGAAGTATTGGTTCGGAGTTGGTTCGGCAAATTCAAAAATACAAGCCACAAATTACTATCCTGTTAGAGCAAGCAGAATCACCCTTACATGATTTAACATTGGAACTAAAAGCACAATTTCCGAACAATCGTTTCGTTGCTCTTATCGGAGATGTTCGTAATCGAAAACGAGTAGAGGAAATATTCAGTGAGTTCCGTCCGGATATTATCTATCATGCTGCGGCATATAAACATGTGCCGCTAATGGAATCGCACCCCAATGAGGCTGTCCGTGCCAATGTCTTAGGGACGAAGAATATGGCCGATATGGCAATTAAATACGGAACAGAACGCTTTGTTATGATATCGACAGACAAAGCAGTAAATCCAACCAATATTATGGGGGCAAGTAAGCGTATTGCCGAAATATATGTACAATCGTTGTTCAAAAAGATGGTACAAGAGAATCCAAATTGTACCAAATTTATAACCACTCGATTTGGCAATGTATTGGGCTCGAATGGTTCTGTTATTCCATACTTCAAAAAACAGATTGCAGCAGGAGGACCTGTCACTGTAACACACCCTGACATAATTCGTTATTTTATGACAATTCCAGAGGCGTGTTGTCTAGTGATGGAGGCAAGTACCTTAGGAAATGGAGGCGAGATATTTGTATTTGATATGGGACATCCTGTGAAAATATTGGATTTAGCCAAGAATATGATTCGACTCTCCGGATATGTACCGGAAAAAGATATTCAAATCGTTTTTACAGGACTGCGTCCTGGTGAAAAACTCTATGAGGAATTGCTTAACCAAAAGGAGACCACATTACCTACCACGAACGAAAAAATAATGGTAGCAAAAGTACGAGAATTCAAATACGAAGAAATCGAAAAAGAAATTGAAGAACTCATTCGGCTAGCTGATCAAAACAAGCCATTCTCTACCGTTGAACAAATGAAAAAGATTGTGCCTGAATTTATCAGCAAAAACTCAGTCTTTGAGAAATTGGACAAATAATCATTTTCTACTCTCGATTTTTTTCCAAAAAAGACGAACATGCTAAGCGTAGAACATCTGACTATAGAATTCTCGTCCCACCCTGTGTTGGAGGATATCTCCTTTATGATTAATAAGAAAGACAGGATTGCACTCGTGGGAAAGAACGGAGCAGGCAAGAGTACCCTACTCCGCTTGATTGCCGGCGAATACCAACCGACATCGGGGCGCATTGCCCGTGATACGGATATGACTATCGGCTACCTCCCGCAGGTAATGATGCATATCGACGGCAAGACGCTTCGGGAGGATGTGATGAGTGTCTTTGCGGGCGACCCCGACGAGGAGAAGGCACGCCGCATAGCCGAGATGGACAGAACCATTATCGGCTTGGGCTTCGAGCGCAAAGACTTCGACCGCCCCTGCTCGGAGTTTTCCGGAGGTTGGCGTATGCGTATCGAGTTGGCAAAGATACTGCTCCGGCACCCCGACTTGTTGCTGCTCGATGAGCCGACCAACCACTTGGATATTGAATCCATTCAGTGGCTCGAGGACTTCCTGCGCACCTCGCAAAGTGCTATCCTGCTTGTGAGCCACGACAAGAAATTCATCGACAATGTGACGAACCGCACCATAGAAATCACATTGGGGCGCATCTACGACTACAATGTCAACTACTCGCATTTCCTCGAACTGCGCAAGGAACGGCATGAGCAGCAGGTGCGTGCCTACCTCAACCAGCAGAAGATGATTCAGGAAACCGAGGACTTTATCGAGCGTTTTCGTTACAAAGCCACCAAGGCGGTGCAGGTGCAGTCACGCATTAAGCAGTTGGAGAAACTGGAGCGGTTGGAGGTTGACATGGAGGATACCTCGCGGCTCAGTCTGCGTTTCCCGCCCGCACCCCGCAGCGGCGATTTCCCGCTCATTGTCGAGGATTTGCGCAAAGACTTTGGCGACCATACGGTCTTCTCGGGCGTTACTTTCACTATCCGACGCGGCGAAAAAGTAGCCTTTGTGGGCAAGAACGGCGAGGGTAAGTCCACGCTTGTGAAATGCATCATGGGGCAATTGGACTACATGGGTACGCTCAAATTGGGACACAATGTAAAGATTGGCTATTTCGCACAGAATCAAGCCGCTTTGCTCGACGGAGAGCAGACGGTGTTTGACACCATTGACCGTGTAGCGGTGGGCGACATACGCACCAAGATTCGCGATATCCTCGGCGCCTTCATGTTTGGCGGAGAGGCATCGGAGAAGAAGGTCAAGGTACTGTCCGGCGGAGAGCGCAGCCGACTGGCGATGATTCGTTTGCTGCTCGAGCCGTGCAATCTGCTCATCCTCGACGAGCCTACCAACCACCTCGACATGCAGTCGAAGGATGTACTGAAAGCCGCCCTGCAAGACTTTAACGGCACGGTGATTTGCGTCAGCCACGACCGTGATTTTCTCGACGGCTTGGTGAGCAAGGTCTATGAGTTCGGCGGTGGCAAGGTGCGCGAACACTTGGGCGGTATCTACGACTTCCTGCGCACAAAGAAAATCAACACCCTGCAGGAGTTGGAGAAGAAAGCTCCTGCAGCCAAGCGAACCGGCAGCGACAGCACACCGCCGATGACCGGCACGGACGGCAGTGCCTCTTATGCAGCGCAGAAAGCAGAGGCAGCAGCTCGGCGTAAGAAAGAGAAACAGATAGCCGAAACCGAAGCCGCTATCGCCCGCTTGGAAGAGGAACAGAAGCAGGTTGAGACGCTGATGACCGACCCTGCGCAACAGACACAGGAGAACTTCCAACGCTACGAGCGTATCAAACGCGAGATAGAGCAGAAGATGTACGAATGGGAGATATTGAGCGAGGAAGTCTAAAAAAGAATAACAACGCCCCGCCATCTTCGCTGCACTCTTCCGCAATGGATACGCAAGGGATACGCAAGGCATAGGCTACCGAAACACCAACCACAAGATACATATTTTAGCATTGCCAAAAGGCATTGTTCCACCGGTATGAACGAGATAATAGAATACATCAAAGCGTTTTTGCTCTATGGCAACACGGAGGCGGCAAAGCAGGTCGGCTATACTGCCGATATGTCTGCTTGGTCGCAGTACAAAGCGGTGATCGTGCCGTGCGGACACCTCGGTAGCGAGATTGTCCTGCCCGATATGTCGCGTCCGGTGATAGACCGAGAGGACAAGACCTATATCATCCGCACCGATATTCTCTACAATGCCTTTTTCTTTCTCTCACGGGCGGAGGAGTTGATCAATCCGCAGCGCGATAAGTATGGTCGGTTCTTGGCTGCCTACTCTGTCTTGGGGCAGGGCAACAACCTCGAGATTCCTTTGGTGGACGAGTATGCGCGTATCTTGATGAAGTTGCTCGACCTGCCGTTGCCCGACCACGGATACGAGCGGATATATCTTACGCACGACATCGATACGCTCACCTGCTATCGCCACTTGCGTGGGGCGGTGGGTGGCATTCTGCGCGGACACCTGCGGGAGGTACTTGCCTCGTGGCGCTCTATCAAGAACGACCCCGCCTACACTTTCCCATGGATAGTGGAGCAAGACCGCCAAGTGCCGACCGCAGAGAGTGTCTATTTCGTCAAATACACGCTCGGCAAGGGCTGCGACTATCCGCAGTATTTCCACCATAGCAAGGACTATCTCCACTTGATGGACTACCTTTGCGCCAAGGGAGCGATATTGGGCGTTCACTCGAGTTGCTTCGGTCTTCCTAAGGCAGGCAGCCTGCAGGAGCGGCTCTTTCCGCGCCACTATGCGTACCACCGCAGCCACTATCTCTGCTGCTCGATAGACAATATGCAGCGTGTGGCGGACATGGGCTTTACGGACGATTTTACGATGGCGTTTGCCGATAAGGCAGGTTTCCGCTTGCAGACCACTCGTCCCGTACGGTGGATAAACCCCAAGACTTATACCCTCACGCCCCTTACGCTCCACCCGCTCACCATTATGGATTGCACGCTGAGCAATACGGACTATATGAACCTCAACGAAGACGAAGCCTATTTCTATTCCGAGCAATTGCTTGACCGAGTGCGTCGTTATCGCGGCGAGGTGGTGCTGTTGTGGCATAACAATCGTTTCTCGGACAATTCGTATCATCGTACGCTGTATCCCAAATTGTTGAAGGGATTGCGTCACTATATCAACCACCCGGAATGAAACCACGCATTCTCATAGTTACCGATCCGTATGGCAAGCCGGCGTATGCGCCGCGTTTGCGTTATCTTTGTGATTATCTGACGGATAAGGGATATGAGATTGTGGTCTATACGGAGCAGTTCCAACCACACGATTTTGCGCACCAATATCCGATTGTAGAAAAGCCACTCTATTATAACAATACTATTCAATGGGCGGTCTATTCCTTTTGGTCGCTGTTGACCGATTGGCGCAACCGCAGTTTTACAAAATGGGTACGGCAGGAAATAAAGGAGCAAATATTCGATATGGTGTTCTGCACGACATTCTCTACCTTTCCTCTGCGTACAGCATATTCGATTGCTCATGAGCGGCACATTCCTCTTTTTGTTGATATTCGAGATCTGGATGAGCAAGTTCCTGACGCACAATACCAATCGCACAGACAGTGGTGGGCACGCCCTTTCCGTCAGTGGTATCGTGCAGTCAACATCCGTAGGCGGAATCGAGTATTGCGCAAGACGGATTGTATCACTACGGTATCTCCATGGCATGTGGATTTTTTGCAGCCTTATTGTAAGAATGTACATCTTATATACAATGGCTATGACCCTAAGCAGTTCTTCTATGCCGAAGATATTCAGTCGGATACATTCTCGGTAAGTTATATCGGGAAAATATACGAGTTTCAAGATTTGTCTTTGATAGAGCAAGCCATACGAGAACTTGATATTCCTGCTATTCAACTTAATCTGCATACACCCGACCATCATCCCATCCCTATTGATAAGGTGGGAGATGAGTTACGCCGCAGTAGTATTGCAGTGGTGCTGACCAACCCGAAAGCGCACGGCATGATGACCACAAAGTTCTTCGAGGCGTTAGGCTGCGAGAAACCTATTCTCTGCGTGCCGTCGGATGAGGGCTGTTTGGCAGAGACCATTCGAGAGACAAACGCAGGTATCGCCTCTTCCGATATAGAGGAGATAAAGGCGTTTATCTTGGACAAGTACCGCGAGTGGCAACAGCACGGCTACACCCACCAAGCCGTTGTCGACAAAGAGCGTTTTTCTCGCCAACAGCAAGCTGAACAGTTCGAGCAGTTATTCTTATCCTTAATCAATAAGTAGTTATGCCCATAGTCAGTGTCATAGTACCGATTTACAATGCTGCACCTTATTTGGCAGCGTGCATTGACTCACTGCTTGGGCAGACCTATACAGGCTTGCAGATTATCTTGGTGGACGACGGATCTACGGATACGAGTGTTGCTATTGCCCAACAGTATGCCGCACAGGATATGCGTATAGCCCTATATGTACAACCCCATCAAGGTCAATCGGCTGCACGCAATCTCGGTCTGCGCTATGCTACGGGCGACTATGTTTCTTTTATCGACTCCGATGACTATGTAGATGCGGACTTCTATGATACCCTACTCCACGCCTGCCGTCTCGATACCGATATTGTACAAATAGGTTATCGTCGTGTGCAAGATAGCCGAGTGTTATCAGAGCAATGCCCACATACTTTCTATCAGTACATGACTCCGTGGTCGCGGCTCTACCGCCGCGACTTTCTCACGCGCCATGCTCTATCCTTTACGGAAGGAATGATATACGAAGATGTCATTTTCTCGTTGGATATGTGGAATGCTCGGCCGCACTATAGGATGTTGCACTATACGGGATATAACTATCGTCTCAATCCAGCCTCAACGACATTCACTCGCTGTTGCAATGCCGAGCAAGTCTTGTTCGAGTGCTTGCAAACAAAATACCGAGCCACTCGTTCTATGTTTTCTAAGTGCCTGATACTCTATACCTATCTCCGCCTTAAGTTTCATTTTCGATATGCAAAATCGTAAGTCTTACATATTACTGCCATACTATTTGTTTAAGGAATGATATTTGCATAATCACTACTATCCAAAATAGAATAAACTACCAACTAAACATATTATGAAGTTACACTACTTTTCTTTAATTGTGATACTGCTAACTGCATGGGTTACAAACATTTCTGCAACCACTTATTATGCATCACCCACTGGAAGTGGAAATGGAAGCAGTTACTCCTCGCCATGTTCGCTGAACCTAGGAATTAACAAACTATCAAATGCGGGCGATACGCTCTACCTTTTGGGCGGGCAATACGACCTCGGCAAGACCACTATCAGCGACAAAACCGGCACGAGCAGCCAATATATCGTCATCTCGGGTTACCCCGGCGAAAAGGCGATACTTGACTTCCGCACTACCGCCTACGGGACACGAGGACTGCAAGTGGCGAACACCTGCACCTATCTGCATATCAAAGACTTAACGCTCCGCTACTCGGGCAAAAACAACCTCTACAACGAGGGAAGTCATTGCATATTCGAGAACTTGGACATCTATGGGGCTGCAGACACGGGTTGCCAAATGAAAGTAGGCGGCTACAACTTGATAAAGAATGTGGACTCACACGATAACTTTGACTATGAGTTGGACAAGTCGGGCAACCTGACTGCCTGCGATTTCGGCGGTAATGCGGACGGCTTTGCCGACAAGCAGCACTCGGGCGCACCGAATCACTACTACGGCTGCCGCAGTTGGAACAACTCAGATGATGGTTGGGACTTTTTCCAACGCGTCAGTTCCGGGGAGACCGTGATAGAGCATTGCGTCTGCTACAAGAACGGACCTGCCATGTACGACATGCGTAATCATCCGCGGTACAACACCGACAAGGCGTGGTTCGACCAATTCACCAATGGACTGAATGTAATAGACGCTGATGGCAACACTGTATATGTAACGCTCGCCAAGTATCCAAATATGGGCAATGGGAATGGGTTTAAGTTAGGAGGAGGAAGCACACAACATAATGTGTTGGTGCACCACTGCTTGTCGGTCGCAAACAGTGTCAAGGGATTCGATCAAAACAGCGATGCAGGGGCTGTGCGCCTCTACAATAACACGGCGTACATGAACAATGCGGACTACAGTTTCTACAATGCGAACGGCTGTACTTTGGATATTCGGAACTGCATCAGTTATCAATCGAAGAACGCAAATACTTTCCATTCCGACATTGTAAAGATAAATCAGTACAACTCGTGGTCGAGCGGGTTCTCCGTATCGGCGGCTGACTTTCAGTCGCTTGACACCACCGAGATAACGGCGGCACGACAAGCGAACGGCAGCCTGAGCGAAGGATTGTTGCTACGCCTTGCGAATAGTTCGAAACTGATAGATGCCGGCGTAGATGTCGGGTTGGTATACACAGGCACGGCACCGGACTTGGGCTGCTATGAGACAGACGGCGTAGTACACCCGACTGTGGTTTGCACCACCGACAACCAGACACAATGGCTCGTATGCGGAACAGCGATTGACCCTATTGTATTCCAATGGGGAGGTAGTGCCACACGCCTAAAATGCAGCAGTTTACCCGACGGTGTAACCTACAAAATAAGCAACAACAACCATACACTGACTATCTCCGGCACGCCGACTACGGCAGGGACTTATACGATTACGGTAAGCACTATCAGCACAGACGATGAGGTGGCAAGCGAAGTGGCGGTACTGCATGTGAAGAGCGCGGATGTACACAAAGTGGCGTATATCACCACACCGAAGAGCACAGAAGACGAGACACTGTTGGCATGGCTGCAGTCGAGCGACTCGATTGCCATTACCATATTGGATGCCGCTGCCACCGACAATGACTACACGGGCTATGATGTGCTGGTCTTGGGGGCAAAACCGAGCAGCACTGCCGATGCATTTACTGCACTAAAGGGGTACAACAAGCCGATATTGGTACTGAAGCCCTTTCTTTTCAGGAGCACGGTATGGAACTGGGGCATACCGATCAACACACAGGATGTGAGCATTTATGTAAGCGATACGCTGCATGCACTTTTCCGTGGGTTCGTCTTTGGCGAGGCGCAAGAGTTGAAACTCTTCTCGCAATGCCACACCAACGCCGTAACGGCACTCACGGGGTGGAATAACCTATCGGGGAATATCGCTACGCTCGGCTCGCCCGTATCACAAAGCACCTACACCGCTATCGCTGACCTGCCTGCGGGAACGAGCCTCAATGGCACGACACTACAGCAGCGATTGGTACTCATCGGGCTCTCGGAATACAGCACTGCCTGCCTGACACAAGACGGGTTGCGGCTGGTGGAGAACGCCATATACTACCTGCTCGGCAAGACCACACCCGACCGCACTACGTGGATAGTATCGCCCGATATGGAGAGTACCTCGAAAGCGAAGAAAATACTCACGCCAGCAGGGATTCGTATCCTGCGTGATGGACGATGGTACAACCTTATGGGACAGATGTTGTGATACTAACAGAATTCAGCTCTTGTATCATTGAGGAATATGCCCACAATGCATAAATGTATTGCTATTGTATATTTCGAGGAAAAGTAGTAACTTTGTGCGTTTTTTAGAGTATTAACGCACCACATATAGTTATAGTTGCATATTTTTGTAATGGCTGCTATAAAAAATAGCGGCTATCAATTACAGAAGCCACATAAATACATTAGAAGCTACATTAATTCATTTCTCATACATTGCTCATGAACATCGCACTGATTGGATACGGGAAAATGGGACATATCATTGAAGAAGTGGCTCGAGAACGGGGACATCGGGTGGTATGCATCATTGACAAAGATAATACACAAGACTTTGATTCTGAAGCATTTGCCGCTGCCGATGTGGCTATCGAGTTTACTACTCCCGCCACTGCAGAAGAGAATGTCCGCCGTGCGTGGAGCAAAGGGAAACCCGTTGTGTGCGGTACTACAGGGTGGAAATGCGCAGCAATGCACAATGAGACTAAGAATGCCTTGATATGGTCGAGTAATTTCAGTATTGGGGTAAATATACTCTTTGCGCTTAACAAACGGCTGGCGGAGATTATGCAACGCTATCCGCAATACACCCCCTCTATCACGGAGGTACACCATGTGCATAAACTCGATGCTCCGAGCGGGACAGCAAAGACATTAGCAGAACAGATAGACTCTATCTACCCACCTCAAAGAGGGGGGATGCCAACCCCAACAAAGGCTATGCAGAGTAGCGCACAACAACCACTTAATGGTTCTTTAACGGGTATTAATGGAGAAAAGAACGACACCCAAAATACCCATCAAGTTCCTATTACCTCTATCAGAGAAGGGGAAGTGGCTGGCATACATACCGTGCAATGGGAAAGCGGAGAGGATATACTCAGCATTCGACACGAAGCCAAGTCTCGCAAAGGGTTCGCACTTGGCGCAGTACTCGCTGCCGAATGGATAATCGGGAAGACGGGATTCCATACTATGGAAGAAGTCTTAAATCTATGACCTCCCCACACCCCTCCAAAGGGGGGGATTGCAGAGCCGAAAAGATGCAATATAACAATAGTAACAACTACACATAAACCGCACAATATGAAATCATTTAAGGATAGAATCGGCGAAGTAAAGACCCGTGGATGGGTGGCTGCGGGGATATGGAGCGCACTCTATATCGCATTCGTCGTATGGGTGGCATGGGGCGATTGGGCAAGTCTCGGGTGGTTTGCGCTGCTGCCTGTAATCATCGATGCTTTTACCACAAAGTATATTCCATGGAATTGGTGGCGAAAATATAAACCGCTGACGAAAGCAGAGAAAGAGAAAGGAATGGTGAACCCCAACGAGAATGCTACACGCTATACAATTTGTTCGTGGATAGATGCAATTCTCTTTGCTCTTATTGCCGTCTATTTCATCAATCTCTATACCTTTCAGAACTACCAAATTCCCTCTTCTTCGTTAGAGAAAAGTCTGCGAGTGGGAGATTTCCTTTTTGTAAGCAAAATGAGTTATGGTGCACGCGTGCCGAATACGCCGCTCTCTATGCCACTGGTACAACACACTTTTCCGAAATGGCTCGGAGGAGGAAAGAGTTATATCGACAAGCCGCATTGGGACTACAAGCGTTTGGCTGGTTGGGATACGCCCGAGAAAGGCGACATTGTCGTATTCAACTTCCCGGCAGGCGACACGGTATGCAGCAAGATGCAGAACCCCGACTATTATACCCTATGCCACTACTACGGAAAGCATATTGTGGAACAACGCAAGGATATATTCGGAGACATTATTGTGCGTCCCGTTGACCGCCGCGAAAACTATGTAAAGCGCTGTGTAGGCACCCCCGGCGACACACTACAGATAATAGACAATGTAGTGTATATCAACGGCACAGCAGAGCCTAATCGAGAGGGCATACAGCGTAACTATTTTGTACAGACCGATGGGCACATACTGACCAATACCTATCTTGACAAGATTGGCATATCGAAAGATGACCGCAAAACACTCGAGGCAGGTGTATATCATTTTCCGCTTACAGAGGGGATGAGAGCCGAATTGGAAAAGAACTCGCATATCACATCCATAACCATTGAGTCGGAACAGCAAGGTGGGGATGTCTACCCATTGGGGCATAACCACTGGACACGCGACAACTATGGTCCGATCTACATTCCACGCCGAGGAGAAACTATAGATATTACACTTGACAACTATTGGCTCTACAAGCGTATTGCAGATGCATACGAATTTCAACCTATCGAAATTGGCAAACCGTATACCTTCAAAATGGACTACTATTGGATGATGGGCGACAACCGACACAACTCTGCGGATAGTCGCTATTGGGGATTTGTACCCGAAGATCATATTGTGGGGCGTCCGGTATTCATTTGGCTGAGCATAGAGAAAGACAAAGCATGGGGCAAAGGACATATACGATGGAACAGAATTGGAATGGCAGCAGAGAAATAATTAATAATTAACAGTTAACAATTAACATGCATTATTGTGGGGGGAGTTTTGTCATTTCTTATTCCTCAATTCATGATTTTCCAATTCATAATTCGTAATTCATAATTCTTAATTAGGAATAGTGGTTTTACCGACGGGATATTTGGCACCAATAGCGTACTACAAAGCACTGCTAAAGGCAACAGATACGGTGGAGATAGAACAATGGGAGTCATTCCCCAAGCAGACCTATCGCAACCGCAGCTGCATAGCGGGTACGAATGGTATGCAGACACTCAGCATCCCCGTAGGCAAGTGCGAGAGCAAACAATACACCCGCGATGTGCGTATCACTTATCAAACCAAATGGCAACACCAACACTGGATGGCAATGGTCAGTGCGTACAAGCATACACCCTATTTCCTCTACTACGAGGACTTGTTCCGCCCATTTTATGAACAACAGTATGAGTATTTGATAGACTACAACGATGCACTGAACGACCTTGTACTGCGCCTGCTCGGCAAGCCGACAAGGATAGAGCGCACTGCGGATTGGAGAGGTAAAGATTTGGAGGCTTGCTGGCAATACCCCACAGGCGAAACAGGAAAGCCATACTACCAACTCTTTGCAGACAAACAAGGATTTACAGACAACTTAAGTATCGTGGACTTGCTCTTCAATATGGGCAACGAAGCCATACTTTACATATGACGGAAAAGGTATTTTACCAATGAAAGAGATAGATTGGAGATCACTCTCATTTCACTATACAGAAACAGACTATGTGGTGCGCTCGGCATGTCGCAATGGCGTATGGGAAGAGCCTTACGCCACACGCGACAAACAGATGACCATCCATGTTGCCTCGACCGGCATACAATACGGACAAGGACTGTTTGAGGGGCTGAAAGCCTTTCGGGGCGTAGATGGGAGAGTGCGCATATTCCGTATGGAAGAGAACGCACGCCGTATGAAACGCTCCGCAGAGGGGTTGCTGATGACGCCCGTACCCGAAGACTTGTTTTGCCGAGCTATACTATTGGCGTTAGAGAAAAATATGGACTATGTGCCACCTTACGAGACAGGAGCCACACTCTATTTCCGTCCAGTACTGTTTGCCACCACGCCGGAGATAAGTGTTGAACCGGGGAAAGATTGTGAGTTTATCGTTATCCCAACCCCCATTGGGTCGTACTTTGGCGGAGGATACCATTGCACGCCATTCATAGTAAATCGGAGAATTGACCGTGCGGCTCCTTTCGGCACAGGACAATGGAAAGTAGGAGGCAACTATGCGGCCTCATTCCGCGCCAGCGAGTCGGCACACGCCTTGGGATACGATTGTATGTTCACCGATGCCAAGACACATCAATACATCGACGAATGCAGTGCAGCAAACTTTATCGGCGTACGACACACGGAAGAGGGTATTGAATACCTGACCCCGGATTCAACTGCCATTCTGCCGAGTATTACCAACGACTCGCTGATGACACTTGCACGGGATATGGGAATGAAAGTGATACGCCGTCCTATTGCCATTACCGAACTAGCAGACATGGAAGAGGCTGCTGCCTGCGGAACGGCATGCGTCATTTCGCCTATTAACCGAGTATACGACCCGGACAACGATATTACCTACTCATTCGGCGATACGCCCGGAGAGATAATGACCCG
>CAVKVE010000015.1:0-8879 GCA_963659655.1 Bacteroidaceae bacterium
GCCAAAGCACAAGCAGGTGGCGGTGAAGCAGCAGTAGAAAAACATCACGCCAAAGGCAGTTATACCGCCCGTGAGCGTATCAATATGCTTCTCGACGAGGGTTCGTTCGAGGAGGTAAATATGTTCCTCACCCATCGTTGCCACGATTTCGGAATGGAGAAGAAAGTCTTCCTCGGAGATGGTGTGGCAGTCGGTTCGGGTACTATCGACGGACGCCTCGTGTTCGTCTTTGCACAGGATGCTACCGTCATCGGCGGTTCGCTGAGCGAGACCATGGCGCAGAAGATTTGCAATGTTATGGACCAAGCCATGAAACTCGGTGCACCTATCATCGGGCTCAACGACTCGGGCGGTGCGCGTATCCAAGAGGGTGCTTGCGCTTTGGCAGGCTATGCCGAGATTTTCGAGCGTAATATCCTTGCCAGCGGCGTGGTACCACAGATTAGCGTTATCTTTGGTCCGTGTGCCGGTGGTGCGGTATATAGCCCTGCGCTGACCGACTTTATTATGATGACCGAGCAGAACTCGTATATGTTCATCACGGGTCCGAAGGTAGTCAAATCCGTTACGGGCGAAGATGTCAGTGTTGAAGACCTCGGTGGTGCCAAAGTGCACGCCACCAAGTCGGGCGTTACCCATTTTGTTGCCGCTACCGAAGAGGAGGCACTGCAAGAAGTGCGCCGTCTGATTAGCTTCATCCCGCAGAACAATATGGAGGAAGCACCGCTCGTACAATGCACCGACGACCCGCTGCGTGTCGAGGAGGCACTCAACGACATCGTGCCGGACGACCCCAACAAGCCTTACAACATGAAGGACATCATTAATCTGATTGTGGATAACGGCGATTTTATGGAGGTACAGAAGGACTATGCCAAGAATATCATCTGTGGCTTTGCACGCTTCAACGGACGCTCTACGGGTATTATCGCTAACCAACCGAGTTGGCTTGCCGGTGTGCTCGACTGCGATGCCAGCCGTAAGGCAGCACGCTTTGTGCGCTTCTGCGATGCCTTCAATATCCAGATACTGACGCTTGTTGATGTTCCCGGCTTCCTCTGCGGTACAGGTCAAGAGTATGCGGGTATCATCGACCACGGAGCGAAACTGATGTTCGCTTTCGGCGAGGCTACTGTGCCTAAGGTTACGGTTACTATCCGCAAGTCCTACGGCGGCAGCCATATCGTGATGAGTTGCAAGCAGTTGCGTGGTGACGCATGCTATGCATGGCCCAATGCGGAGATTGCCGTAATGGGTGCAAGTGGTGCTGTGGGTGTGCTTCAAGCCAAGGCTATCAAGGCTATCGAAGACCCCGAAGAGAAAAAGAAGTTCATCGCCGAGAAAGAGGCAGAGTATCGTGACTTGTTTGCTAGCCCCTATCAGGCAGCCAATCGTGGGTATATCGATGACATCATCGAGCCGCGCAATACGCGTAAGCGCATTATCCATGCCTTCGAGAATCTGCAGACCAAGCGCCTGACCAATCCGTTGAAGAAACACTCTAATATCCCATTGTAATTATGATACTGTTATATGTTGCTGCAACGGAGGCGACGGGTATCACTCCGTTTATATGGATGGTGACGGGCATCGGGTTCCTATTGGTATTGACATTGCTCTTTGTCTTTGTCTATATTATGAAACTGATGGGGTGGATTATGCAGCCCCGTGTTAAGGCAAAGAAACAAGAGACCAACACCCACTCGCAGACCGTAGCCCACACACAGAAAGAGGACACCGAGCATATCACGCTTACTGCCGACAGCACGGCGGCCATTGCATTGGCGCTCCACCTCTACTATAATGGTGTGCACGACGAAGAAAGCACCAAAACGATTGTTCAACCCCACCGTACCCAATGGAACAATAAGATGTACGGTATGAATAACTTACACAGATGAACGCAAAATCATTTCAGTTTACCATTGATGGTCGCAAATATGAAACGACTGTCAACGAGATAGAAGACCATGTAGCAGAAGTTACCGTCAACGGTACGGTGTTCCATGTCGAGATAGACCAAGCCAAGAACGCCACGGCGATACGCCCTGCTGCAGCACATGCTACCGCTGCTGCTCCCCGTGCGGCACAACCCGCCGGCACGGTGGTAGTGAAGAGTCCGCTGCCCGGCAGTATCGTCAAGGTAGTGGCTGCTGCCGGTCAGGCAGTGAAGAAAGGCGACTTGCTGCTCACCATGGAGTCCATGAAGATGGAGAACCAAGTTTGCAGCGAGTACGACGGCACTATTAAGAGTGTGCTTGTTCAGCCCGGTCAGAATGTAATGCAAGACGACAAACTCGTAGAGATTGAGACAGTTGCCGTAGCCGCTGCTCCTGCTGCTCCCGTAGCAGCACCGAAGCCGGCACCTGCTCCCGCAGCCGAAGCCCCCAAAGCCGCTGCACCGAAAGCAGAAGCACCCGCAGGCGGTAAGAAGATTGTCTCTCCGCTTCCCGGCTCTATTATTAAGGTGCTTGTCAGCGAAGGACAGTCGGTTAAGAAAGGCGACACCCTGCTCACTCTCGAATCCATGAAGATGGAGAATGCCGTACAGGCAGACTGCGACGGCGTAGTGAGCAAGATTGCCGTGGTTGCAGGGCAGAATGTAATGCAGGACGACCTGCTTGTTGTACTCGGCTAATGGATTGCTGCTATGTGGAGTGATATTTTGAATTTCTTCCAGACCATGGGGTTCATGAATGCGGACTGGCGTCAGATAGTGATGCTGTTCGTGTCGTTCCTCCTGCTCTATCTGGCGATTAAGAAGCAGTACGAGCCGTTGTTGCTCCTGCCTATCGCCTTTGGTATGTTGCTCACCAACCTGCCGAATGCCAATATGTACCACCCCGAATTGTGGGCGGCTTTCCTCGACGAGACGAGCCCTGCTTACCATAGTTACGGGGCAATACTCAAAGACGCAGGCTTGTTGGATGTGCTCTATATCGGTGTCAAAGCGGGTGTCTATCCGTGCTTGATATTCATCGGTGTGGGTGCTATGACGGACTTCGGACCACTGATTGCCAACCCTAAATCGCTATTGCTGGGTGCGGCAGCACAAGTGGGCATTTTCGTTACATTCTTGTGCGCCAATGCGCTCGGCTTTACGCCCGCAGAGGCTGGTTCTATCGGTATCATCGGTGGTGCTGATGGTCCTACCTCCATCTTCTTGACCTCCAAGTTGGCGCCTCATTTGCTCGGCCCGATTGCTATTGCCGCATACTCGTATATGGCATTGGTACCGGTTATCCAGCCGCCTATTATGCGTGCGCTGACCACCAAGAAAGAGCGTGCCATCAAGATGAAGCAACTCCGCTCCGTGAGCAAGACCGAGAAGATTGTCTTCCCTATCGTTATCACGGCTATCGTGTCGCTCATCTTGCCGGACGCAGCACCGCTGATTGGCTGCTTGATGCTCGGTAACTTGATGAAAGAGTGCGGTGTAGTAGACCGCCTGAGCAAGACGGCACAGAACGAACTGATGAACATCGTGGTTATCTTCCTCGGTTTGTCGGTGGGTGCTACCGCTACGGGTGCTACATTCCTCAATGTCAAGACATTACTTATTCTTGCTATGGGTATCGTTGCCTTCAGTATCGCTACTGCCGGTGGGGTGTTGTTTGCTAAACTGATGAACCTCTTCTCGAAGGATAAAATCAACCCGCTTATTGGTTCTGCAGGTGTGTCGGCTGTGCCGATGGCAGCACGCGTGAGCCAGTTAGAGGGGCAGAAAGCCGACCCGAGCAACTTCCTGCTCATGCACGCTATGGGCCCGAATGTGGCAGGTGTGATTGGCTCTGCCGTAGCCGCAGGTATCCTCTTGAGCATGCTTGGATAATGTACAGATAATGTGTAAATGTGTAAATGTGTAAATTTGTAAGTAGGAAAAACTACTGCAAGTTTACACATTTACTTTTTACTGACCATACTACGCCGATTACAAATTTACAAACTTACCCATTTACAAATTGCTACACGCCTCATGGATACACAGACCGTCATACACCTATTGGAGCAGAAAGAAGTCAAGCCGACCATCAACCGCATTCTCGTCTATCAGACACTCGTGCAGTTGGGGCGACCGGTGAGTCTGCGTGATATGGAGAACGAGATGCTCACGCTTGATAAATCCAGTATTTTCCGTGTGCTGACGCTCTTTGCAGACCACGATGTGGTGCATGCGTTCGAAGACGGGCGCGGTATCCTGCATTACGAACTCTGTCACCACCACGAGGGCGAATGCCACCATACCGATGGGCATCTCCATTTCTATTGTGAGACCTGCCAACAATCTTTCTGTCTCGAAGACACACCTATTCCCCCTATCCATTTGCCCGAGGGTTTTACCCCGCATTCGGTCTCTTTTGTAGTCAAAGGCGAATGTCCTGATTGTGCTCATAAGAACAAGCACAACTAATCGAACCGAAAAATAGGACATGATGTACTTCTAATTTGCGCATACAGAGAAAAAGTAGTACCTTTGTGTGCAGAATATAATTAGAAGTCCATTATCATGAAAATTTCTAGAAGAATAGACTCCCTCAGCGAGTCGCAAAGTCTGCAAATGGCAGCACGTTGTCAGCAACTACGAGCCGAAGGAGTCGATGTCATCGGCTTATCCTTAGGCGAACCGGACTTCGCTGCTCCCGAGCATGTTAAGCAGGCTGCCAAGGATGCAGTGGATGCCGATTTCTCCCACTATGGTCCTGTTCCCGGATTTCCAAGTTTGCGAGAGGCTATTGCCTCTACACTTAACTGCGAGTTGGGCGAGCACAACCCCACTCCTTATACAGCCAACGAGATTATTGTATCGGTGGGTGCAAAGCAGTGTATATGCAATGCCATACAGACGCTGCTCGATCCAGAGGATGAAGTCATCATCCCCACACCATGTTGGGTAAGCTATTCCGAAATGGTCAAACTATCGGAGGCCAAAAGTGTTTTTGTCCCGACCTCTATGGAGAACCATTTCTGCCTCACGGGTGCGCAATTAGAGGCTGCCATCACAGACAAGACCCGTTTGCTCATTCTATGCTCCCCCAACAATCCAACGGGTAGCGTCTATACACACGAAATGCTGACGGATATTGTGCGTGTTCTAAAGAAACACCCAAACATCAGTGTTATCTCCGATGAGATTTACGAACACATCCTATACACCGGCCACCACGAGAGTATGGGGCAGTTTGCAGAGATACAAGATCGTGTCATCATTGTGAACGGTGTCAGCAAAGCTTACGCAATGACTGGTTATCGTATCGGTTGGTTGGCCTGCCACGACAAAGCCTTTATCGCAGCCTGCAAGCGTCTGCAGGGGCAAATGATTACCTGCGCCACTACAGTAGCCCAGAAGGCGGCGGAAGCGGCTTACACCGGTTCACAAGAATGCGTGGAAACTATGCGGCTGGCCTTTGAGAAACGCCGCCATTTGATTCTATCGTTGGCACAACAGATTCGAGGGTGGAAAATTGTTGAGCCACAAGGAGCCTTCTATCTTTTCCCGGATGTATCCTTCTATTTTGGTACGCATAGCCTGCAAGGCGAGGTCATTGAAACTGCGGACCAAGTAGTTGAGTACCTGCTCAACGAGGCGCATGTAGCCTGCGTTTCCGGTTCCGCTTTTGGCGAAGACCACTGCATTCGCTTATCCTACGCCACAAGCGAGGAGAATATCACAGAGGCCATGAAACGCATCAAGACGGCTCTTGATAAACTGCAAAAATGACGGTACAAGAAGTTTTCGAACTGCGTAGAGAGGGACGAATAGAGGAAGCATACAACGCTATTCTTCCCATGTACAAGATACATCACGGCAAATACACTACTATCGCTATGTTTTGGTGTGCCGCCGACAGGATGTGTCAGTTGCTCGAAACTGTTTCCGAAAACGATGATGAATCCAATCGTGCCTACAACGAGGCAGAGCGGATCTATCGCAGTTTACAGATTCTCTATCCCAAGATGCACGATGAAGAGGGCTACGGGAAATACAAAATGGATTGTTTGCAAAAGCAGTTAGATGAAGCCAAGAGTATATTGGATGGCACATACACGCCTAAGTCGGATCATATAGATGGAGATGAAACAAATGGTCAGTGAACGCCAAGCAAAGGTAGAGCAATTTCTACAAGCCCACCACATCACATATTCCTGCTACAACCACCCCGAAGGGAAAACCATCGAGGAGGCAAAGCAGTGGTGGCACAACGATGGCAGCATGCATTGTAAGAATATATTCATGCGCAACCACAAGGGCAATCAACACTATTTGATTTGCTTCGATTGTGACCACAATTTAGATATTCACGACTTGGAACAACGGCTCAAAGCAACGCTGCTTAAAGCAGGGAAAACATCCCCGGGCAAATTATCTTTTGCTTCGCCGGAGCGGATGATGCGATATCTGGGGTTAGAGCCTGGCAGCGTGAGTCCATTCGGTTTGATAAACGACACCGAGCATCATGTTATTTTATTTTTGGATAAGAATCTGCAAACAGCCAATACACTGAGTTTCCACCCAAACGATTGCCGCGGCACTGTTGTTATCAGTCAATCTGAGTTCCAACATTATCTAAGTCTCGTCGGTAACCAATGGGAATGGACTACATTGTATGAATAATATGCTCGACTTTACACTTACTACATATAGGCATCTACTTTCTACGCTACGGGACGCAGGATATACTTTTTTAACCTACGAGGACTATTGCACTCCCGAACCGAAGCCGAAGCAACTCGTTATTTTGCGGCACGATGTGGATAAGAAACCTGAAAATAGTCTAACAACAGCCCGCATTGAGCACTCACTCGGCATACGAGCCTCCTACTATTTCCGAGTTGTCAAAGAGAGCAACTCTCCTGACATCATCCGACAGATAGCCGCCTTAGGGCACGAGATCGGCTACCACTATGAGGATATGTCCATTGCACATGGGAATATCGACACGGCATTTGCTCACTTCAAGGATAGCCTATCCTATTTTCGCACTTTCTACCCGGTCCGTACAATCTGTATGCATGGGGCTCCTACCTCCCAATGGGATGGAAGAGACCTATGGAAAAAATATGACTATCATACATTGGAAATCATTGGCGAGCCGTATTTAGACATCGACTTCTCCACTCTATTTTATCTTACTGATACAGGAAGATGTTGGGATGGATACCACTTTTCTGTGCGTGACAAGATTCCCGTTTATCAAGACCAATGGACCAAAGAGGGACTTACCTTCCACTCAACGCAAGATATATGTGAGGCAATTCTTGCGAATCAATTTCCTGCCAAAGTAATGCTTACGACGCATCCACAACGCTGGACGGATAGCAAGACTGCATGGATACAAGAATTGATATGGCAAAATGCCAAAAATATAGCGAAACGAACATTGATATATGCAAAAACGAATAACCATTGACATTATTATTTGGTGCATATCCGCCGCACTCTGTATTCTGTGGCGATTGGCTGCCGACAAATCACAGATTTGGGGATACCTGGCTCTGTTTGGTGTCATGATGGTTATATGGATGCTCGTGGGTTGGATATTGCAATTATATCGCTCTTATAAAACAGTTTGGTATTGGCAATCACTACTCTCGCTATTAGGAACGACCTTAGTACTCCTTCTTTTAACCCGTTTTGTTCTTCCCTTGCTCCCTTTCAGCCTATCCACCACCGTAGCTATGTGGATGATAGGAATGGTCACAGTATTAGATTTTGTTGTTACTCTCGCTGTACACTACTGGAAATATGCACAGAATATGACCGTTCCGGTCATTAAGATAAAACAGCGAGACAATGCACAACCCCTGCATACAGATTCTCTTCGTTCAGAAAGCTCTATACAAACCATACATCAGTCTGTTCTCTCGATAACTACCGAAGCAGACTACCAAATGTTACTTGACAAAGCTCACCTGGACAGCCGTCAAACCAAAGTGGTCGCCAATAGAGACCCTTTCAGTTTGCTACAGATTCAAGACTACGAATACAATACCTTAGTTGACCTTACATTGCTCAACGATATGCGTGGTATCAACAAGCGATTCTGCATGGTCAATCAAAAACTACCGGATGAGGGTATCTATGTTTGCTGTTATCGTCCGCAGGAATACATCAAGCAAAAGATACTCAACCACTATCCCAAGGGATTGAATTGGCTCATATACGCATTCTATTTTCTGTGGAAACGGGTTATTCCTCGACTCATGTTGTCATCTCGTTTATACTATGACATCACCAAAGGGCGAAAACGGATGCTCAGCAAGACAGAGGTATTTGGACGATTATACTATTGTGGATTTGAAGTAGATGAGGTAGTACCGATGGGACATATCGACTATGTGTTTGCCCACAGACATTCACAGCCTTACCCACAGCAACAGATGAAAATATATGGTCCCTTGATAAAGTTACGACGAGTAGGGAAAGACAAACAATTCATCTACATCTATAAGTTTCGCACTATGCACCCTTATGCAGAATACATACAAAAATATGTGTTCGACCAACGAGGTGGAATGAATATAGCCGACAAGAGCGACAACGATTGGCGCATTACCACATGGGGAAAGTTTATGCGAAGATATTGGTTAGACGAGCTTCCGATGTTCATCAATTGGTTGCGTGGTGATGTCAAATTGGTTGGTGTACGCCCCCTATCGTTGACGATGTTCAATACCTATCCCGAAGCATTGCAGGAGAAACGCACAAAATGCAAGCCCGGACTCATTCCACCATTCTATATAGACCATCCTAAAACCTTTGATGAGCTATTCGAGAGTGAGAACAAATACTTGGATGCCTACTTCCAACACCCCGTATGGACTGATATACGCTATTTCTTTGTCACAATGCACTCCATCCTATTTCGACACATCCACTC
>CAVKVE010000015.1:9082-33033 GCA_963659655.1 Bacteroidaceae bacterium
TATAGAATAGAAAGAATAGAATATATCCTTTGATTAGGCCATGGCGCCATTTACTTGAATCACTTGTCCCGAAACATACGAAGACAAGTCTGACGCTAAAAATAACGCCACCTTCGCTACCTCTTCGGGAGCACCAGCACGATGCATAGGAATCATACCGACGAATTGCTTCAGGGTTTCTTCGGGAAGGGCTGCAGTCATATCCGTCATAATGAACCCGGGGGCAATTGCATTAGCACGAACCCCACGGCTTCCAAGCTCCTTGGCAGTCGATTTCATAAGCGCTATGATGCCTGCCTTCGATGCAGCATAGTTCGCTTGACCAGCATTGCCATTCAGCCCGACTACCGATGACATCGAGATAATGGAACCACTACGCTGACGCAGCATAATAGGTGTTACAGCATGGGTAAAATTGAATGCTGACTTGAGATTGACAGTAAGGACATCATCCCATTGTTGTTCTGTCATACGGAGCAGGAGCGTATCCCGCGTAATGCCTGCATTATTGACCAAGATATCCACATGACCAAAGTCCTTAGCCACCTGCTCTACCACCTGATGGGCGGCATCGAAGTCAGCCGCATTGCTTAGATATGCCTTAGCTCGACGCCCCATTGCTTCTATCTCACGGCATACTTGCGCAGCGGGTTCTGTACTTACGATATATGTAATAGCTACGTCACATCCTTCTGACGCAAAAAGCAAAGCTATTTGCCGCCCAATTCCACGGGCTGCTCCGGTGATAATTGCCGTTTTACCTTCTAACAACGCCATAAAACAAATAATACCTTTATTTTTATCACTCAATATGCTCCTCAAGCATACCAATGGTTGAAGGATACTCAACCAATGGTAGTGTTATTTCACTAATCCTTGATTGGGAATACACCTGTGGGGCGCTCAATCGTATAACGAGTCATCTCTTGATTTGATTCAAACCCCACTCCTTCAATAATGGAATTTTCACGTGTTATCTTAATCGCTGAGTCGGAATATACTCGCTCGTCCTTTTGACTCCAAAACAACAATGGAGTTTCAAAAATCTCTCCTGCTTGGTTGACAGCATACACATTTCCTTCCAAGCGCCATAACTGTTCAGCCTCGTTGTAACGAGCATAGTCAGAGCGCAAAGAAGCATCCACACTCAGCTGTTCATCGAACTTCTCAATATAGATACCTTGCGGGAAATCCCAATAGGGTGGCTGGGCTTTGTCATATATCTGCCATCGCCCAGCACTGATACGATAGCGAGTAATACCCGAATCGGAAATAAGTGTAGTCACCTCATTGGCATCCAACATCGGTACAGAGGCACGCTCTGCCAGAGTCTCACGCTGTATCTTGACATCCTTTTTATGGCAAGATACGAGCGAAACAAAACACAAACAACAAACAACGCACAATGTATTACGAAGAATACATTGTGCATTGCATACTATATTTGTATTTTGATTAGCCAAATATTCCGGATAATCTATGTATTTAGCAATAATGGGTCTACTACATTAGTGAGCACGGCAGGTCGTTGTTTCACCAATCCACCCTCCGACATAGAAAGTTGCGCCACCGAAGTCGTTCGGCAAGTCAAACATTTCCTCCTTCGTTGGAAAATACTTGCTATAAGTAGCAATCAGCTTATCAGCATCCGAAGTACAAGTCGGGTCAATACGCTTTGCCTGTTGGAACTTATCTACTGCCACCCAGAATACAGTCTTATTAAGAATAGCAGCACGCGCGGGCTGATAATCGGAAGTCGAATAGGGTTGCGAAGCAGCATAGCACAGTCCGATAAGGATGTAGCAACGGCCTTGGTCCGGCTTAACCTCCAACGAACGACGAGCATACGTGCGAGCCTGCGGATAGTTCTTTAGGTTGTTGTAGTAGATAGAAGCAATGTTGAGATAGTAGTCTGGAATATCTTCGTCTGCTTCATCCAACGATTGAGCACGCGAGATGGCCTCCTCATAGTAGTTGATAGCAGAACGATAGTCCCCTTTCTTGGCGAACATACGCGCACAACCGGCAGCCGACTCCTCAGTAGGCTGAAGCTTATGCGCCCCCTCGCAGGCAGCGAAGTATACATCCGATTCGGTGCAACGAACACGCTTGTAGAGGGTTGCTATCTTGGTAAGCATATCGAGATTATCAGCATTGGCAGTAACTACCTTACTATAAATCTCATCCATTTTGTCGCAATCAGCAGCACCAGAGGCCGCAAACAGACCATCAGCATACTCCTTTTGACGGGCAGCGATAGACGCACGCTTGTTAGCGGGGTCGGCAGCCTGAGCGCTCAGATAGCCGGCTGCTTTCTCATAGTCCATAATGAACTGCTCACCATACTGGTCAGGGTTGGACTTATAGACATTATACGATACCTCTACCAGCTTTGCCAACACGGCATCCTGGCTCTTTTGCCCCATACCGTCCACAGACAGACGCAGCCACTCCAAAGCAGGGAGCTTGAGCGCATCATCCTCAAAATAGTCGCAATAGTCGAGTGCTTTCTGTCCAAGGATATAGGCAGTCGGATACTTGGGGTCATCACCAAAGTACTTGATACGCTTGTCGTGCATCTCAAGTATCAGCTGGCGAAGGCGCTCCTTCTCCTCCGGAGTAGTAGCATTCTTGTATTTCCAGTCGATAATCTTGCTTCCTTGTGTATAAACAGCCTTGTTAGCGTTAGGGCAATTTTGGTATACATACCACCAAGGCTCGTAGGCGTCTTCGTACTGCTTGTTCTTGACGCTCTCATTAAATAAAGATACATTAACAAGGCAATCTTCTGTAATAGTAGGTTCAGCCTCCTCTGCAGGGGCAACTGTCTGTTCTTGGTTCGGGGTTGCTTCGGGAGTCTTCGGCTTCTTTGCATACGACAGCATAGGAACTGTCGTACAAAGAGCAATCGTTAGTAATGAATTGAATTTCATTCTTATTAAGAATTAAGTGTTTTTATATTAGGTTGTCGTTATCAAAATATAGGAGCTAAACATAGGATTGCTATACCTAACAGATCAATGTAGGGGTATACCTAATAGAACCAATGTAGGATTATTATACCTAATAGATTATAGTTTAGCTACTGTGTTCCGCACATTATAGTTTGCGTTTGAAGAACCAATCCTCCGAGATAGAGGCATTGAAGGTAAGACGCAAGGAATTCTCCTCCATATAAACGCCCTTTTTGCCTCGATGTTGGTACTCCAAAGTGGCATTGAATATGGTTGCAGAGGTGCGGAGCGGGAAACCGACACCTATGCTGGCCGTGATATCCTGCGCATTGATAGAGTAAGAGTCCGCCACATTGACGCCACAACGCCAAAGCATGCGGTCTACATATTTACGCCCCTGCGGATTGTGCCGATACTCAATACCCGCGCTATAGCGATTACGATCATTGAGCGTTCCCTTCACTCCCTGATAGAGGATGCTATGGGTACTCTGGTGCTGAAAATCGAAAGCCAATGTCAAACGATTCGCCCAGTTGTAACTAGCACCTACTCCATACATCATCGGAAGTTGGAAATCCTGCGATGCATTGGGCATCGTGTCCGACAAATTGGTCTCTATCACGGTATAATCACCACGCAATTTGGTTTTGTTCTCAAATACGCCTCCTACGACAAATGAATGGTCGCCAAATGTATGAAAGAATTGTGCTCCATAGCGGAAACGGGCACTGCTGACTTTCAGCGTACTTTCCTCCGATGTACTCGATAAGCCGGACTCTGTAAAGGAAAGCGTACGGGTGTTCTTGGAGCTGCCAAACATATAATAGACATTAGCACCCAAGGCAAACCAATCACAGATATTAAAGCTCAATCCGCCATACACCTCGCTAATACCACCAGTACCGCTATAGGTTTTAGAGTAATGATAGTCAGAGCCAATAGAATCGGACAGCGTCATATCATACCCAACCGAGGAATAAGGCAACACACCCGCCGAGAAAGCAATATAGCGTTTCCAAATAGGGAACTGCAGCGTCAAATACTCCAAACTACCATTTGCCTTATTACGAGTACCCGTTGCGTCCCCATAGTTCGACCACATAACACTGGCCGCCAAATCGAACATAAAGGTAAGGCTATCACAACCTGTATAAGAAGCCGGCTGAGCCGAACAAATCACCTTGTTGCTACGCATACCAATACCTACTCCACCCATTGCACGATAGGTATTAGGCACATTATCGTTCAAATCGCCATACGCATCTCGCGAATACGGGGATGATGTTCCTGTCTGAGCCAAAAGCAACGGCGCTGACAACAGCACCAAACTGCACACAAAAATATGTTTCAAATGTCCAAGCATATCCATTCAGCCCGCAAAGGTACAAAAAAAATACCAAACAGGGAAATAAATACACCTAATTCATAAAAAAAGCGTTTTAGGCGCAAGAAATGGAACACAGAGGACTGTAAGCGCCACCCGACAGAATGTCGAGTGGCGCTTACTTTGCTTTTAGGATATTTAAGTATCGAATCGGTTTGATTGTTAGGCACTATCTATAGGCTACCTTCGGGAGTCCTTCGGGAATTCGCTTGCAAAATAGTCCTATCCCTAAATGTTTGCGTTACATTTACTTAATGTATTGTAACAACCAAATGCATCATGTGTATTGTAACCACCAATGTACTACGATTACTTATATATCTCCTATAATACAATAGTTACTCGTACCTATAGTACTACAGTTACTTGTATATCTTAGAATACTTATATTTTAGAAGTATACAATGTATTTGGATTACTTAACCATCGTACCAAGTACATTGTAAACCGTACCGTCAGCCATGATGAGTTGGAGTTGGCCGTCTGCACCGATGACTTTCTTCGATACTTGCAATGCTTCTACTTGGTCGATAGCGGTGATTTCCTCTCCTGTCAAGCAGTCCAAGGTCTTAACGATACACTTTTTGTCTTTGTCGGTCTTGTCAAACCCATCAATCTGGTAGCAACCACTTTCTGTAATGTTGCTGATGACCTCTGTCTGCGCATTACCATTTGCTTTCGTAATATCCGAAACCTTACCGGCAAGAATAACGGCATTGAACTTCTTCAAACCATCTACCTGCATTACATAATAATCGCCGGACTTAGCCGAAGGAATATACTGCGCATCCGACTTATCGTCTGCACTCCAAACATAAGCGGTAAGGTTGATCGACTGCTTGTAGGTTGGTGTACCATCTGCACTATATGTAACAGTATAGGTGTTCCAAACATTCGTCGAATCGTTTGTGGGCTCAGTTGCAGGAATCTTAGCCTTAAGGAATACAGGAGCCTCAGAGCAGTCTTGCGTGAAAAGATAATCCTTCGTAGTCAGTACAACATCCTCATAGCTGTCTTCGTATTTGTAATCGGGTTTCTGCGTCTTAATGTTCTTCGAACCAATTGCGGTTACTTCGACTTCCTCCTCGGAGAAGCCAAAACCACAAGCCATAATCTTGGAACCTGCAGTACCGATGATATACGGACTACCCACTTTATATACACGAACTACGAAAACGCCAATACCATTGGTTGAATAAGAACCTGCTTCTGCAACCGTAGCCGGCATCGAAGGAGGAGCCTGCAAATAATTGTATTTTGCATCACCCTTATATTCCACGCAGATAGCACCATTCGGATTACCTACAGCTGTTTTTGATGTATTATTCGACATGCTGAGATATTGGAAGCCGAGCATAGATGCGGATACGGTACCGGACTGCTCTACAACCCCCTCAAATACGAATTGCTGTTTGTTGGGAGTTGATTTAACGGCTACATAGAGATAACCGTCTTTTTTTACATCAACCTTGAAGCAAGCACCGGCAGTAGGGCATGCCATTTCGATAACCGGGTTAGCACCACCTGCAGTTGGGTTGTCTTGACCTTGAATGCGTTGGGTAGTGTAGTCTACGGTTACATCACCTATCTTGAGATGGCTGTATGCCGTATCGGTCATCATACCAACGACCTTGTAAGTGGTCTCGTATGCGTTGTAAACAGTAAAGTCGGTGCCTTCGGCGAGTTTCTCGCCTGCGGTTACCTTTACTTTGTCGCTCGTTGTGTACTCGGTGCCTGCCGCAGTCTTATTACCTGCCGTAGGCAGATACTGGAAATCAACGGCTGCCATCATACTCATGCTTGCTGCTACAGCAGAAGCCAAAAAGAATACTTTTTTCATGATAGTAATAAATTTTAGTTGATAATTAGTTGTTAGTTAGTTTTTTGCCGTAAAAAGAGTTGGATAGGATGACCGTTTTACGCCCTTCCTTTCCGGATGAAGAAAATGACATAGTGGCAGTCCCGTCTGCAGAAATGCGACCATAGAAAGAAGACCCCAATCCATTGCCGGATGCCTTGTCATTATTAAAGACAATGTCATCTCCTGCATGTGCCACATTAGCCAAACCACGCAAACGAGTATTGCCAAATGAGGCTGACTCCACATATACAAAACACTGATTAGCCAGCGTGTCTTTGAATACAGATAGTTCAATGGTGCCCGTATTGAAAGTAGTGTCCCCTGAATAGGAAGATATACTTTGCCAAGTGCCCTCGTACACACCCACTGCATCTTGAGCAGCGGTATTGTCGTAGTGGCGCACCTCCTCTTTGTCGCAAGACGCCAGCACAATGCCAAGCGCCATGGTCAGTATATATGCTATTTTTTTCATATCAATAATCGTGTTTTAGTAGGATTAATAGCCTTTGTTCTGGTCTGCTTCGGTGAGAGCGTTGTTTGCATTGATTTCTGCTTGCGGAATAGGCTTATACCACTTAATCTCGCCTGCTGCGTTGCTCATCTGACTCAACGCATTGCCTGCCAAATCGGCATTGAAGATGTTGTTGTAGCGAACCAATTGGCGCGTACGACGGAGGTCCATCCAACGGTGTCCCTCGGCATACAACTCACGCGCACGCTCGTCGAGTATCAAGTCAATCGGCGTGTCGGTGAACGAAGCATAGAGCGAAAGCGACTTATAAGCTGACTCATACGAAGCGAAATCAGTAGCCGCCACACCTGCACGCGCACGCACATCGTTGATATAGCCGATAGCCGTTGCCTCATCGCCTGCCATCAAGGCTGCCTCGGCGGCAACAAGATAGAGGTCGGAGAGATGCAATACTACGATGTCACGATAACCATTGGTCTTGTTGACTGCGATAGCCGCCGAACTCGGGTCGTCAAACTTCTTCACAACAGGGGCAGCAAACATACCCGGGTCGTTCTTGACATAGGTGATATAGTCCTTGGTTGAGCCACTTACCCAGATATTGGGGTAACTCATCACGAGCACTGCGGGTTCGTTAACACAAGCCCCCTTCTCCAGTTGCTTTGCGTGCGCCGTCATATAGGCTGCAGCGTCCGAAGTACCTGCCGTGCCGGGATAGACACGCAACAGAATAGGCAGGGTGTCCTGAGTAGCTGCATCCGCATTGTAGTATGCGTAGTAGCCCTCTGTGCCCCAACCGCCCTCAGCGGAGTTGTACATGGTGGTCATGAAAGTGCCATCGAAGCGAGTGTCTTCGGCCGTCCAGAGATAGCTCGACTTGGGGTTGCAAGCGTGCAAGCCATCAACATATTTCTCGCCTGTGGAAGTACAGTCGCCATAGTAACTACCGAAAGTATTCTGCAAACCATGACCACCGGTCTTCAACTCACCCGGCCAGCCCGCACGGTCGTACTGTACGGCAAAGATGACTTCTGCATTGCCCTCGTTTGCCGGACTCCATTTCTCCTCGAAACTCAGCGTAAGGGCTTGGCTGTTGATAGCCTCTTTGGCATACGCCAGCGCCTTGGTGAAATACGAGTTGTCGGTAATGGTATAAGTACCTTGTACGGCATCGGTTAGGGAAGTACTCAAATCCCAACCTGCAGCCAGATAGACCTTGGCAAGCAGAGCCTTTACACTGCGTTGCGAAGCCTGTCCCTTGGTGTCCTCTGCGGGGAGATTCGTGTCGTTTGCTACACTCTCAAGGTCGGCAATCAGGCTCGAATAGAGATCTGCCAACGCTGTGCGAGGGTAGTTACGCTCGCTGCCGTTGATATACTCCGTGATATACGGCACAGCACCAAACTGCTGGCTGAGAATATAGTAGCAATAGCTGCGCACAAAAACCATCTCGGCTTTGTACTTGCCCGTTTGGTCGTAGTGTATCGTAGCGTTTGCCATATTGATACACGAGTAGAGGTTCGAGTAGAGCGACTTGACATCGGAGTTCTCCGGCGTAATGGTGTACTGGTCGAACTGCGAGCCCGTCTTCTTGTTGCTCGGCATATAGAGGTCTACGCCCTCCTCGTAGACATCCACGCGTGCAGCTACCGGCTTGAGCAGCGAGTAGGCATACACACGCAGGGTCGATGCGTCTTCGGTGAAATATTTGTCTGCCGTCTGTCCGCCTGCCGACTTGTTGTCGGGCGTCAAGAAACTGTCGCACCCCGTGAGTGCAACGCCTCCCATGAGCAGCATTCCTATCAATAGATTCTTTTTCATAATGGTAATTTCGCTTTTGTAATGTTATGCGATTTAGAATTTAAGGCTCAAACCAATCTGCGTGTTGATAGTAGCCGGTGCATCGTTCTGGAGCGAAGTGCTTGCCCACTCCGGGTCGAAACCTTGGTACTTGGTGAAGCAGAACGGATTGGTTACGGTGCAATAGATACGCAGTTTCTGGATGTGCATCTTCTCCAACTCTTTCTTCTGGAAACTGTATGCCAAGGTGATGTACTTCACCTTCAAGAAACTGGCGTCCACAATCTTGTTGCAGCCATCGAGCCAGTAGGAGTTACCGATACCGGAGTTGCTTGCGGCATTGTTCGGGAAAGGATACTTGCCGTAGTGGGTGGTCTCTTGATAAACAGGATTGATATAAGTACCGTTATCGCTGATACCGTCGCAGTCGATGAGCGTACCTGCCGGAATGTAATAATCCATATTGAGTTTGTTACGCCCACGGTCGGAGTAGTTGAGATACTCGCCATAGAACGGCGACTCTACCGTCTGTCCGTATTTGCCGTAGAGCGAGAAGGCGAACTCGATACCCTTCCAAGTCAGCGTAGAAGTGAGCGAACCGGTCAGTTTCGGATCGGAAGAATAGACTTTCTTGTCTGCATCGGAGAACTTACCATCGCCGTTCACATCTTTGATGATAGGTTGTCCCTCTGTCCAACCATAGCAGGTGTAGTAATAATCAGCCTCCTTCATCTCCGTACCGGGGGTAAGTCCTTTCTGCTTGGCGATGTCGTTGTCGGGCACGGTCATCATCTTGTCGCTGACAATACCTACCCACTGATAGTTATAGACATTGTTGATAGGCTGTCCGATGAATAGTCCGTCGTTGGGCAGGTCGGTACCCGAACCATTGATTTCGAGCACTTCGTTGTGGTTGTGTGCCAGCGTGAACGAAGTCTCCCAACGCCAACCGTTGATATCCACATTGACGGTCTTCAGTCCGATTTCGATACCGCGGTTCAACACGGAGCCGACATTTGTAACCACCGATTGCCCACCTGCCTCGAGAGGCAACTCCACTGAGTAGAGCAAGTTGCTCGATACCTTGTTATAGAAGTCGAAAGTACCCGTGATACGATCGCGCAAGAAACCGAAATCAACACCCGCATTCCACTCGCGGCTGGTCTCCCAAGTCAGGTTCTGGTCGACAATGGCGTTCGGGTAGTAGCCCGTGCTGTACGAACTGCCGAACGGATAGTAGACCGGACCTGCTACACTCTGTTGGGTGGCGTAGTTGCCGATACCCGTGTTGTTACCCGTCATACCATAACTCAGACGCCATTTCAAGTTGGTGAGCCAAGTGGCATCCTGCATCCAACTCTCCTCCGACATACGCCATGCAATGGCAGCCGATGGGAACCAACCCCATTGGTGTCCTTTGGCGAATTTGCTCGAACCGTCGGCACGCACCGTAGCGGTAATCATATAGCGACCGGCATACGAGTAGTTGGCACGCAGGGCGAACGACATCATCGAATTCTCGGTGTAACTGTTGGTGCTGTTGCTTGCATCATAAGTACCCGAAGCGAGGTTGTACCACAGCGTACCGTCCATAACGCCCGTGTATTTCAGGTAGTTATAGTTGGTTTGGTATTGTGCCATCGAGAACAAGCCCATCAAGTTGAGGCTATGTTTCTCGGCGAAAGTATTGCTGTAGGTAATGGTATTATCCCAAGTATAGGAAAAATTCTGATTCTTGGTGAGTTGAGCGATGTTCTTGTCGTAGTCCGTTACGAGTGTGTTGTCGAACTGTCCCAGCGTGTAGTTATCATAGTTGGGGGCGAACATCGTCTTGATTTGCAAGCCTTTGACGGGCGTGATAGCCAGGTAGATATTGCCCAACGCACGCCATGTGTCTTTCTGCTTGGTGCGGTTCTGCATATAGAGCAGCGGCGAAACCTGGTCGGAGAACTGGTTCTTGCCTACCGAACCCATAGCCTCGTAGTTACCCGGCTTCTGGTTAATCTCGCCGTCAGCGTTGTAGGGCTGCATGAAGGGGTTCATACGGTACGCAATCTTGATAGCATCATCGTTGGCGTACTCGTTGCCGAGCCACGAGAGGTTGAAATTGATACCCGCTGCCACATACTTATTGATAGTGGCATCGATAGAACCTTTCATATTGATACGCTTCTGCTCATCGCCTACATAGACGCCCTTGTCTTGGTTGAAGCCTACGCCGAAGTGGTAAGACACATGCTCGCTGCTACCATTGACCGCCACATAGTGGTTCTGTTGGAAGCCCGTGCGTGTAACCATCTTGCGCCAGTCGGTAGAGGTGCCGTCCTGCATAATTTGTTTCAGTCGGTACTGCCCTGCGTATTGCGCCGTGGCAGCGGTGGAGCCGTCGTTGTAGAGCGCCATCTGCTCGTAGCCCGACATAGCGTATACGGGTTGTCCGCTCGAAGCCACGCTGCTGCCGCCCGCATAGCCGAGGAACTTCAAGAAACGGTAGTTGTAGAACTGCTGTGCGTCCATGAACATATTCATACGCGTGGGGCTCACGGCACCTACATACATATCATAAGTAATGCTCGGTTTCTTCTCTTTCTTGCCCTCGCTTGTGCCCGACTTGGTGCTTACTTGGATGACACCTGCCGTTGCACGACTACCATAGATGGCAGTCGAAGAGGCGTCTTTCAGCACATCGATACGCGCAATGTCCTGCGGGTTGAGCCAATCAATGTCGTCGCAGATGATTCCATCCACCACATAGATAGGCTTGGTGTCGGAGTTGGTCGAAGACTTACCACGAATTTCGATATCGAAACTGCCGCCGATACGACCGGTCGATTGCGATACATTGACGCCCGCTACCGAACCTTGCAGTGCTTCGACAACGCCCGTTGTTCCTTTGGCAGTCAAGGCTTCGTTGCCTACCGACGATACCGAACCCGTCAAGTCGTTTTTCTTCATCTGTCCGTATCCCACTACGACCACTTCGTCGAGTTTCTTGGTGTCTTCGGAGAGGGTAACACGGATGGTTTTCTGGTTGCCTACCGTAACCTCCTTTGAGCCGTAGCCGATATAGGAGAATACGAGGACATCTTTGGGTGCTACGCCCGATAGGGTATAGTTTCCGTCAAAATCGGTGATTGTACCATTGGTGGAGCCCTTTACCTGGATACTCACGCCAATCAGCGGCTCGCCGTTGTCGTCCACTACCGTACCGCCCACGCTCTGTTGTGCATACGCCAACAGGCACGATACAGATAGCCAGCATAGCAGCAAAGCCTTCTTCCATGGAATAAATTTGTCCATACGAGAACTGTGTTTTTGTTAGTATTAGTTGTGTGTTTTGTGTATTATTCAAATGACATTCCCATTAACGACTGGTGTCATCTCTCTGTCATTGCACCACCCAAATAAGGCATTGGATGGTTACAAGTCCGGGAATTGTTCTATTTTTCCTTGCGGAAACATAGAAGTTCCTTCGGTCCTTCTTCGGCATTTTCGGTATTTAAGGTTCAAATATGTTTGAAATTTCGGCATAGTACAAAACAGAACACTATCCATGCAACATACAATTTTTACACATAGACGGTGTAATTTTTACACAAGAAAATGCCAAAATTTACACATATTTGTCGTTCCTGCGCATTCGCTAATGCATTCTTATCAGAAACAATACAAAGGTAATACTTTTTATTGAATTATCCTAATGCAGGATGCATTTTCTTGCATTTTTTGAATATAAAACATAGCATTATAAGAAGAAAATAAGCACATTCGCACCTCATTCCCAACAACAAACTAAAACAAGTCATAATTCGAGCTAACAGCTACACAAACTTGAATAAAATAACCACTCAAAGAAGGAAAAATATGTTATACAACATATTAATGAGCCATTAACACAATTAATAATAGGATAGATCGTTCACATAAGGACATCCTCAAAAAATCAAAGAAGCCCCCACTCACTAACTACAAACTGAGATAGTGGCTACGATATAGCTCCGGAGATTCTTGAGTATATTTCTTGAAAAAAGAAACAAAATTAGACGGCGATTTAAATCCTAAATCGTATGCAATTACAGAAATAGAATCTGCAGAAGTCATCAATCTAATTTTTGCATAGGATATAAGTGTATTATGGATAACTTGGGTAACCGAACACCCCAACACCTGATGAAAAGCATTATTTAGAACAGAAGTCGAAACATTCAACTTGCAAGCATAGAAGGAAACAAAACGTTGATTTGTAGAATATTGATGAATTAAAGGGATACATTGATCTACTAATAGACGGAAAGTATTAGGTCTATCAGAATTATATAGTATTAAATGATTTCTGTTACAGAAGACGGAATGTAAATAATAAGTTATTGTTGTTATCAAACTCACAGCACACTGCATATTATCATCGTCGTGCATAGACATAATATCAAACAATAACATACACAGATTCAATAAATGCTCTCTTTCCCGTTCGCCAATAGTCATAACTGGATGTTCTAATAAATCAAGCAAAATATCCGAGAGTTGGACAATTGGAAGGACTGCAAAAAGAGGTCGTTTAAGGGCTATAAAGAAGTATTCAAAAGGAGGGATAATCTCAATTTCTTCTAATTCACCATCGGGGAATATAGCTATTAAGGTACTCGGAACAACATCATAGCAAGTACTATTCGATTTTATTTTTACTGCACCATTTACACAAAACAGAAAAGAAATAGAAGAACAATGATAAACATGGTTCATTATATCAAATCGTGTCTTTTTACACAAATCAAAATAATCACTACTAACTTTTTTATCCATAACAAACAACGAAATAATACGCAAAATGAGAGATTTAAGACTATATTTCATCACAAAAGTACAAACAAATCACGAAACAAACAAATTTTGCAACAGAAAACACAAATTTTGTAACGATCAACCGAACAAAAAGCAGTAATTTTGCAGTGGTATTCGAATACATCTATTTTTTAATTACTCAAATACAAACACATTTATGAAAAAATTAGTCTATTTTGTGTGCCTTGTGATTACAATCGGCACGATGTCCTGTTCAAGTACAGAGGAGTTATTTACTCAAAAACCGGATGTGAACTACACTTCACGCGCTCCGAAATCCGAAGAGGAAGACAAAAGCGAGGAGAAGAAAAAACAAGAGGAAGAAGAGAATAAAAAACAAGAACAAGAAAAACTAAAAGAATACACCGTATATGTAGATGCAATACATGCGGCATTAGGAACATTGTTTAGCGGAGGAAATATAGGTGCTGGATTACTGGATGGAGCAGTATCCTCCTTAGATTTTTATTTAGGAGGCTTAGTAACTTTAGATATGGCTAAAGAAGAAACATACAAGAACAATCCATTCGTTATCAATCCATTACATCCTGTAAATACAACTGGAATAGACCTTGATTACCCATTAGCAGCAGAATATGCGGCTGTTGGCGAAGGACATAATGCTATTTTACGAAATATCTATACTTGTGGAGCTTTTGGTACCGCGACAAAATATGAATTATATGAGAAAACATATTATATGGCTGCCGACATGTATCCAAAATACTTCGAGAAAGATATAGATCTCACCGAACAATATGAACTGATGGTACAAATAGCAGATTCTACACAAAAAGAAAAACAACAAAGATATTTGGATGACATCTACACATATCTGTTTTTTACACCTATTGAGATTACACAGAAAGTCCTAAATGAATTATTAGAAAAAGATACCACTTCAACTAAATGTTATTCTGCCTGCTTATCCACCGCTTACGCAAGTAGATGCCTGTGGAATACCATTGCCCCTGACCCACATATCGCTCAAGAAGGTCTTCTATATGATGCTACATCTAATAGTATGCATTATCTATCAAACAGAGAAGAAGTATACAACGCACTGTACTCTGATAAAAAAGACATTCTTATTTTATTCCCATGCTACAACAATGATAAACTCATAACTCTATATCTTTATAATGGTCACTTTGGAATAAAGCCAAATATAGAAAAAATTCCAGAACTGATTCACCTATCATACGATGTAAAGTTTGATACAAACAGCAACACTACAATCTCAATAGCCGCAGGCGAATATGCTATAAAACCAACTATTTTTGATGATACATACTATATTTTCCTGCAATAAACACATAAAATGGAACACAAATGAATACAAAATTCCTAAAAGCAATCAGCAGCGGAAAAGCATTGGCATGGTTTATCTCATTATTGGGATGCATCGCATTCAATGCTGTTATAGGCAGCAGAGTACGTTTGATTTGTCTTGCAATAATCAGTTTGTTTTACCTGCTACAATTGGGCATTGTTTTCTATCTTGACAAGAAAAACGAGCTGAAAGCAAACAAATTAAATATTGTATTGACTACTATCTATGTCATCATTGGCGTTGTATCGTATTTCTACATTCAAAAGGCTTTTATCTATTGGATATTGTATGCTGCTTTCTTGCTATCCGCATATGGCACCTATATAGAACGCAAGAAAACTGCCGATTGGCAACGAGCAACCGATGTGATACTATTCAGCTTGGGCTCATTGGTAATCGCCTTAATTAATGCATTGTCTATTAACCTACTATGATGCCAAGAGCTCTCAGCACTAACACATACAAACAATTGATAATCAATATACTACAATAGTATTATATATCTAGTGACTTGATTCACAACAAGCAGGCGATTTGCCCATATAAAAAAGGCTGTCCGTTTTGGACAGCCTTTTTATATATCAGTATTACTGAAGTGTCGTTCTATGAGAATTGATAAAGAATCTCTTTTAGTTTTTCTACCCTATTGCGAAATACACACTTTCTCTCTAACACCTTCTCTAATAGCCCTTTGAATATATATAGATAGAGAGAAAGAAAAAGAAGAGAGGGGAAAAGGAGCTTACAATTTCTCGCCTATATGGCGAGCAAGAGAAAATTGGAACTCAAGGCCTCCATTCTCCCGGTTCAACGCAGTGATAGTACCACCATGGAACTGAACCGCATGCTTGACAATAGACAAGCCTAAGCCTGTGCCACCTAACTTGCGGCTGCGACCCTTATCCACACGATAGAAACGCTCGAACAGGTGCGGCAGACACTCCGGAGGAACACCCGTACCATTGTCATAGACGGAAAAATAGATGTAACTCGGAGCCTGTCCTGTACATTCAATATGTATCTCTACCCCCTTGCCAACATGGCTCAAAGCATTGTCCACAATATTACGAAATATGGAATAAAGCAGCGTGTAGTTTCCCGAGATAATAATATGGTCAGGCACATTATAATATATCTTGGCGCCCAACTCCTTCGCACGATCGGACACATCGTCCACTACATTTTTTACCACCGAACTTAGTTCCAACTCCAAACGATCGTAGAGCTGCTCCTGTAAATCCAACTTATTGAGCATCGATATATCCTCCACCAGATTGCTCAAACGCCCAGCCTGCTGATAGGCACGCTCCAAAAACTCGTGCTGCTGCTCTGCAGGCATATCTGCGTGGAGCAGAATGGTTTCAAGTGCTCCTAATATGCTTGCCACAGGAGTTTTCAACTCGTGGGAGATATTCTGTGTCAGCTCGAGGCGTTGCTGCTCACGCGCTTTCATCACACGGCGCTCGCTCCACTGGTGATAGATAATAAAACTAAGTCCGCAAAACAATGCGAAACAAACGATGATAATAATTGTGATAGTCATAATGGGTATAAGTTTGTGGGCTTCGCCGTGATGGACTACGCTGTCGCTTTGTGTTTTGGACTATGTGTTAGTGGCTTCGCCATTGCTACGCATCCACACAGAGCATGTTGATTCTTAATTATTAATTGTTAATTATTAACTCCGCCAAATATAGCCGAAACCCGACTTGGTTTGCAGGTGCTCGCTATATTGCCCAACCTTGCGGCGCACATGGGTGATATGGACATCGACAGTACGCTCCAATACATAGGCATCATCTTTCCAAACCGCCTTAAGCAATTGCGCACGAGAAAACATCTGCCCTTGATGAGTCAGGAGAAAACATAGCAATTCCAATTCCTTACGAGTAATGGGAACCTGTTCACCATCAACCGTCAACGACTTATCCTGCAGGTTGATTTCTATCCCCTGAAAGGCCACTCGCTCCGGTGCTGACTCCGGCTCAACAGAGTTCTGCGTACGCTTCAACACAGCCGCCACTCGTGCCAGAACTTCCATAGTGCGAAATGGTTTGGTAATATAATCATCCGCACCCAACCGGAATCCCTTTAGCACATCCGATTCACTATCCAATGCCGTCAAAAAAATAACCGGCATGGTCATCAATCCGTTTTCTCGCATATACGCAGCCATCTGCGTACCCGACATTCCCTCCATCATAACATCCAACAATATCAAATCGGGCGCATTCGCTCGAATCAAGGACAGAGCCTCCTCAGCCGAATGGGCAATCTCGGTTTGGTAGCCGGCAGCCCCTAAACTATAGGACAATATCTGACAAATATCGTCCTCATCATCCACTATGAGAATTCTACTTTGCATATTTTTCGTTATCGTATGTTTGCATAGTGCTTCGTAACCACGCTGCAAAGATACTGCTTTTCTGTGGGTTGGACAAAATGAAATAAAGTACTTAATAGTTTCTTCACAAAATATACATAATTTCTTTGCAGGAAAGCAATACTTTTGCAGCGGATTAAAATAGTACAAGACATGAGTATGATTTATCTCGTGATGATTGTATTTCTTTTCGGATTGGCAATCATCGACCTATGGGTGGGAGTGAGCAACGATGCAGTAAACTTTCTGAACTCCGCCGTAGGAAGCAAAGTAACCTCGCTGAAAAAGATTATCTTCATCGCCGCCATCGGCGTGTTTGTCGGTGCGGTAGCCGGCAACGGTATGATGGATATTGCCCGACACGGGATTTTCCGACCGGAACAGTTCACATTTGAGGAAATAATGTGTATTTTTATGGCGGTGATGCTGACCGATGTGATACTACTCGATGTGTTCAACTCACTCGGAATGCCGACCAGTACGACCGTTTCGCTGGTATTTGAACTATTGGGTGGCACCTTCTGCTTATCGTGTATGAAGATAGCCGCAGACACCACCGGAGAACTCAATTTTTATAGCCTGCTGAACACCGGCAAGGCGCTGGAAGTGATACTCGGTATATTTCTGTCAGTAGGTATCGCCTTTGTGGTCGGAACGGTGGTACAATGGCTTGCTCGTGTGATATTCACATTCAACTATACCAAACGCCTGAAATATTTTATCGGTATATTTGGCGGTATCAGCATCACTGCGATACTCTATTTTGTGCTAGTAAAAGTACTTGCTTCGAGCCCCATCATGCCTGCGGGTGTAAATGAGTGGATTAGTTCGAATACAGGGACACTGATGGGAATTATCTTTGTAGGCAGCACACTGCTCATGGAGATACTCTATCTCTGCCGTGTAAATGTATTCCGAATCATTATCCTCTTTGGTACATTCGCACTGGCGATGGCGTTCGCAAGCAATGACTTGGTGAACTTTGTGGGCGTACCACTAACTGCCCTCAGCGCATTCCAAGATTATGCAGCAAGCGGTGCGGAAGCCAACGCCTATTATATGGGCGCACTGAATGCTCCGGCAACGACCTCTTCTTATTTTCTGCTCGGTGCAGGACTTATCATGGTGGTGGCTTTGACCATGTCGAAGAAAGCACAGAATGTCGTACAAACCTCTGTCAACCTGTCGCGGCAAGCCGAAGGCGATGAGATGTTTGGCGGCAGCCGTGTTGCCAAAAGCCTCGTGCGTGGAGCCAATAGACTGAACGAGTCAATTGAGCGTATTACCCACGAACCGATACGACGCTGGATAGATAGTAGATTCGACAAAGAGAACGCTATCCTACCCGACGATGCCGCATTTGATGTGATTCGTGCATCGGTGAATTTGGTAATTGCCGGCCTGCTTATCATTATGGGTACTTCACTCAAGCTGCCCCTCTCTACCACCTATGTGACCTTTATCGTTGCTATGGGTACCTCGCTCGCAGACCGAGCATGGACACGCGAGTCTGCTGTATATCGTATCACGGGCGTGCTATCGGTGATAGGTGGATGGTTCTTAACGGCTGCTGTAGCATTCCTATCTGCCGGATTGGTCTGCCTACTATTCCACTTCGGCGGTATTGCGGCCATGATTGTGCTGATAGTGATTGTAGTTGTAGTGCTTATAGTAAGCAATATCCGCTCCAAAAAGCAGAAAGCAGATGAGGACACAAAGCCGCTGGAGGACTGCTACGCACGGATGCTTGCCACCAACGACAGCAGCAAGATGTGGGAACTGCTGAAAGAACATCACCGCTTAGGCTCCGGTCTAATGCTCAAAGATACACGAGAGCTCTACCAAAAGACCTGCGATGCCTTCGAACTTGCGGACCTGAAAGGACTGCGCCAAACCTGCAAAGAACTCGACCAATTGCAACAATGGAAACGCAAATGCCGTAGCCGCGAACTGATGGCGCTACGCCGCATCACGCCGACTTTTGTACTGGAAAAGAACACTTGGTTCCATCTCGGCTCGAATGCCGGCGAACAAATGCTCTACGGACTGAAGCGAATTGCCGTACCCTGCCGCGACCACATAGACAGCGGGTTCCGCCCTCTGCCGGAAGACCTATGCGAGGAACTGCACCTAATAGCCCAAGAGACGGCCGGATACTACGAAATGGCGGAACAAGTATATAACGGAAAAGAGGCAGACATCCGTGCCTTATTGGAAAAGATAGAGGTATATAAACTGCGGCTATCATCGCTGCGTAAGAAGCACCTTGACCGACTGACAACCGCAAACCAAGCCGACAGCGAGGCATTGCCCCAACAGACTGCACTACTCTACTTGAACATTATTCAAGAGAGCCAGCAGCTACTATCGGAACTGCGCCACTTCTTGAGAGCCTATCTGCACTTTATGGAATAGAAACCTAATCCGTACCAAAAACATATAACCAATAGAGAGGTGTCCGTTGGATACCTCTCTATTTTGCTATGTGTATGGGTGCCATTACTTCCACCTTGATACGATTGGAACAAAATTTGCTTAAAGGCTATAGACAAATAAGAGAACAATATGAAGAAAAACTATATAGCACTTGGATTGGGACTTTTGCTTGGGACAATGCCTGCGATAGCAGAGCGCTATCAAGGGCGCATTGTGGATGAACAGAACAAAGGCATTGGCTATGCAACGGTATATCCACAGGAAGACCCTGTGGCAGGTGCAGCAACAAACGACAACGGCTTTTTCTTTTTCGACACCGACCTGCCGGAAACGAGCGAGGTAATAATCTCGTTTATCGGCTACGAGAAACAAAGCCTCCCCCTATCGCTATTCAAAACCGCTGAGGACACCGCCACCATAGTGCTACACGAACAACCGATTGCATTAGAGGAGACCATAGTCGCCGCCAAAGCATCGAAACAACGTAACAAACGCAAACAGATGGCGGCTCTGCTGCACGCTGTCTATGTACAGATGGAGAAAGACTTTGGCGATGAGGCAACACAATACCATGTAGTGAGCGATGTGCGTATGGATGCCGAAGGAGAAGCATGGGGCATGGAACAGATGATTGCCTCGATAGTCGTGCTGCCCGAAGCGGCCGAAGACAACCGCGACTCCATACAATTCGCAGGAGAACACTGCAAGCGATTTTTCAAGCCCGAAATACGGGCATTAGCCGACACAATACTCGCCGGCGATGGATTGGAGCGTATAGACAAAGATATGCGGAAAGCGGCTACTGCCGTAGATTCGGGCGTAGTGGTACACAAGAGCCTGTTTGCAATGGGAAATGTGCGATACGACTTTGAGAAATGGGTGGATGACGTACGACATTGGACCGTGAGCAACGAGAGCGAAGGCGAAACCGTGCTGACGCACACTGAGAAGCACAATTATCTTGGAATAGTGAAATATATCGTAACCCGCAACTACATCATTGACTCCGATACCTATAGCATTCTCCGATTCTCGGAATATGGTGAGGGAGCAGTGAATATCCCATTCGGGATGAAACTGAACAAAGACCAACTGCAGATACTGAATCTGCTCAATATGGATGACCAACAGATAGAGAAATTCAGGCTGCGGAAGCTGAACGCCAAGATACAACTGAACACTATTTATCAACGACGAGACGGACAACTATACATCTTGGAAAAGAATCTGCAAAGCCACGCTATGGTGGTAGGCACAAAGAATATGGAAATACCACTTGATGTGAAAGCAACACAGCGGGTGACCTCCCTAAAGACAGAAGGAGTTCAACCACTCAAGCCGAGCCAAATGACCCGGCGTATCAAACGACAGATAGTGGAAATATACTGAGATTTGCCAAGGCGTAATGTCGCTACATATATCTTCGTATCAAGCATAGCGCGACTAAGGCAGTTTTTTCTACTTCATAAATTGGATTTCGACACGGCGGTTCTGCGCTCGTGCCGCATCGGTGGTGTCTACCATCACGGGGCGAGCAGCACCATACCCCACCGCAGTGAGCGCATCGGGCGAACAACCGCATTGGATTAGATAGGTTCGAACCGCCTCAGCACGCTGACAGGATAAGTGTTGGTTATGTTCGGCAGTGCCTCGGTCATCGGTATGCCCGGACAACCGAACTCGATAGCCCCGCTGCTGAATAATACGGGCCAATCGGGACAACTCGGAATATGAAACAGGCAACAAGTCTGCCTTATCGGTTTCAAAGAAAATGGTATTCAACGGAACGGACATTCCACGATACAACATATCGGTATATGATACCAATTCAAAATCGTGCCGGATGGTACATAGCGTATCAGCAAGGCAATCCACCTGCCGTGTATCAACCCATGTCGAAACAGGATAGTATTTTTCGTCAGCAATATACAGACTATAAGCGGGGCTATTATAGGGTAATACAATGGTATAAACACCCGTAGCCGGATCGGTATTGGCGTGCCCGGCTACCCTGTGAGTCTCCGGATTTTCCCAATAGATGCGGGTATAGACCGGCCCCTGACTATCATAGACTTTTCCCGTAACGAGCATGACTGGACGAGGGCGTTTGTCATAAGGCAGAGGCATCCAATAGAGGCGTTGGCGGTCGTTCTCTCGGCGAGCAAAATAAGCCTTGCTGCCATCGGTGCTGACCTTGTACCAACAGTCATCACCTGTCGTGTTGACAAGCGAACCTATATTTTGCGGCTCGGACCACTCGGTCCAACTATCCTCCCGCAAACGCGTAGTTACATAGACATCTAATCCGCCCTGCCCGCCCGGTCTGTCGGACGAGAAATAGAGCGTATGCATATCCGGATGCAAGAACGGAGAACGCTCGTGTCCGGATGTATTGATCGGAGCAGGGAGCGGAAATGGTGCACCCCAACGCCCCACACTATCCTGCAACGAGATATAGATATTCAGCGAAGGATGGTCCGACCAAGAAATAGATGTATAGGCAGCAAAAAGCAGAGCTTGCCCATCACCGGTCATTTGTGCATCTGCCTGCCACGAACTGACCCTGAGAGAGCGAGGCAAAGCCATCGGCACACTCCACCCCTGCGAGGTACGCTGCGAGAGCATAATTTTTCCCTCAGAGAACAGAAATAGTGTGGAGCCGTCAGTAGATAGCGAAGTAGGTGCCTCATTATAAACCTCCGTAGAAATAGGTCGAACCAACATGGCGGGAGTCCAGCAACCTAAAGAATCGAGCGTAGAACAGAATATATCCTCACCGCCCAGATTGTCGGTACGATGCAGTCCTACAAAATAGAGCGTGCTTCCATCGGCAGACAAAACCGGACCATAGGACTCGCCCACTGCTGCATTGACCGTTGTTGGGAATAATTTCGGTAGAGAGTCGCATACGGCTCGAACACTGCCACACAAGCAGAGTCCTAAGAGAGATATAAGAACACGACTACCCACCATAGACTACGCACTATCCGCAAAAGAAAATAATCAGCAGTTGTGCCGCCATCACCCGCAAGAAGGTTGTGAACGGATAAACCGTGGCATAGCAGACGGAGGCTTGGTCGTTCTTGGAAGACATACTCTCGGCATACGCCAGTGCCGGCGCTGCCGTCATGGCTCCCGCCAATAGTCCCATCACCTTGAAATAGTTTAGGTGCATCCCCTTATAGGCAATCGCACCGATCACCAACAACGGCACCATGGTAATGATAAAGCCGTACAACACCCACATATAACCGCCTGCCATGATGGTCGGCACGAAATGCTCGCCTGCCTCCAACCCCAATGCGGCAAGGAACAGCGTCAGCCCCACCTGCCGCAACATCATATTTGCCGAAGTGGTGGCAAAAGTCACCATATTGTAGTATGGTCCGAAACGCCCGATAAGCAGGGCAACGATGAGCGTACCGCCTGCCAATCCGAGGCGGAAAGTCTGATTGAGTCCCGGAATCGGAATAGGCAAGATACCCAACAGAATTCCCATAAAAATACCAAAGAAAATAGGGAGTAGGTTCGGCAAGTCAAGGCGTTTCAACTCGTTGCCGAATGTGTCTGCCACCCGTTGTACATCGCCCCTGTCGCCCACAACCACCAAGCGGTCGCCCAACTGCAACACCAGGTCGGGCGTAGCGAGCAGGTCGATACCCGCCCGATTGACCCGCGTGATAGTGGCGTGATACTGCGAACGCAAGTTGAACGAAGCAATACGCTTTCCGTTGCATTCGGGGCGCGTGACGGCAATACGCCGTGAGATAAGGTGGTCGGAGTTCTCCTTGCTCGAGAAACTATAGTTGCGCACCGTGCCCAGGAGCCGCAGCGAATCGAGGTGTTGCTTATCGGTCAGCACACGGATGGTGTCGCCATTGCCGAAAGTAGTCTGTTCGCTCACCAATTCATCCGTGCCATCGGGTCGAATCACACGACTGACAATCAGTTGGTGAATCGGGCAGATACGCAGCAACTCAGATACCGTCATCGTGGTTATCTGCGGATTATGAAGCGTGATATCTACACAGACAGGGCGTTCCTTATCGGACTCTGCCGTCTCTTGCTGCAACTGCTCCTCTTCGCGCGGCAGACGCACCCGAAACACAAGCCGCAGCAACTCAAAAGCGATAATCGTGCCGATGATACTGAGCGGATACGCCACCGCATACCCCGTTGCCACATCGGGCGATATATAGCCCAGCACATCGCTGCACGCCTGTTGCACCGCTGCCAAAGCCGGCGTACTCGCCGTTGCACCCGCCAAGACGCCATCCAACACATCCATTCCAAGCCCTGTGGTATAATACAGCACGATGGTGGTCACACAACCCAACAGCACAAATGCCGTGGCTAAAAGGTTAAGCCTCAGCCCCCCCCGCTTGAATGGAGCAAAAGACGGTCCTACCTGCAACCCGATGGCATAGACAAAGAGAATCAGTCCAAAGTCATTGGCAAAGCGGGCGACATCCGGCTTGATGGATAT
>CAVKVE010000016.1:0-1811 GCA_963659655.1 Bacteroidaceae bacterium
GCGATTAGGCTTCAAAACACCACTCGAGTGCTTCTACGAAATAACACAATAATGTCGCACTTGCTTGTTGAATTCACCTGTTTCTAATTATGAATTACGAATTATGAATGATGAATTGTTTCTAATTATGAATGATGAATTATGAGTTATGACTGTTTCTAATTATGAATTATGAACTGTTTCTAATTACGAATTATGAATTAAGAATTGGATTCGCCGCGTTTAGCCGTCTGCTGCACACGCCATTTTGCGTTTTTACATACCTCTTTGTGCTTTTACATAGCCTTTTGCACAGAGACATATTTTTGTACCTTTTCGCCCGTCCATTTTTATTCCTTTTCGCCCGTCCTTTTTGGCATACTTTTGGTACGCAATATTTTGCAGCCTTCAACCCGAATCACACTGCAGCTTACCCGAATCACACTGCAGCTTACCCGAATCACACTGCATCTTAATATACACTTTAATACATACACACTGCATCTTAATACCCTATGAAAAAAACATTTTTATTCATCGTGTTTTGCTGCGCAACTGCGTTGCATAGCATTGCGGCTCCTGTTTGGGCAAATCGGTGGAATGTATTAGAGTTCCGATATAATTTTGCCACAAATGATTTGGATGAACTAACCACTTATATCTACAGGTTAGTCGGAGACACGAGCATTGCCGCAAACACATACAGCAAAATGGTACATTATCCTTCTTCGGAGCCTCAGAAACAAGAATATGTATGCGCCATGCGTACTACGGAAGACGGCAAAGTGTATGTGTATCATGACAATACAGAATACTTGCTGTACGATTTTGATGTCAATATCGGGGATGTGCGATACACATTTGGGGGACCTAATACAATCCTTTACAGCCCGTTGTGTAAAGATTCTATCGTGAACATTTCTACTTTGGCTAACGGAAGGAAAAAGATAGAGGTAGAGAGATTTGACGGAGAGTGTCAGTCTCTCCAAACCTGGATAGAGGGTGTGGGGTCTACTACGGGAATTATATACCCCGGAACTTGTGCCGCAGGAAGTTTTGGCTATGTGTTGTTATGCGCATATCACGATGATGAATGCATCTACACTACCGACAGTAGCGAGTTTTCTATATACGGCTGTGAGTACAATCAGACTGAAACTGCCGTAAGCGACACACAAGCAGACTCCTGCGCTGCTACAAAATGGATTAAAAACGGGAACATTCTCATTTACCGCAATGGCAAAACATATAACATCGTAGGTATAGAGATGTAGTACATCGTGGATGAGATGCTTGTTAATAGGGATTCAGGGGCGACTCTTTTCGATTGTTTGTAATTAGTTTTAATTTGCACCACTTTGGTGCGTTTGATAGTGCGTGTAGGTATCAGCCACACGCACCAAACAAAACGAAAATGCACTTTTTGTTTGTGTATTTCGTTTTTTTGCAGTACCTTTGCGCAATCGAAAGACCGCGGCGGGCGGGCGAACATTAGACCCACCCCCGGTTGTTACTACTTTTTTTGCACTGATATTCAGACGAAAAAGAACAAAAAAAACGAAAATTAAAAACTTGCGTTTCATTCTTTTTGTTTCTTTCAGTTTGGAAACGATGCAGGCATCTGTACGCCTGCTATGCACGCCCCCGCCCCGCCTTTTACAAGGTAAGCGGGGGCGTTTTTATTGTGTATGCAGGGGCGTACGCCGCCCGCTCTATGCGTTCACCGTCCATCCTCCTCTATAAGATTTCATCTCATCAAGATTTCACCTCATTTAGTATTCAGCCACGCAGGATAAGAATACACTATCGCAGAGCAAGAGCAAGACACTACC
>CAVKVE010000016.1:2190-27555 GCA_963659655.1 Bacteroidaceae bacterium
CTCGCTCTACAACGAGGCAAAGAGAACCTCACTCGATAAACAGGTAACATGGTACAAAAAGGAGAAAACAGCATTCTACAAGAACGCCGAGGTTTCGGTATAGGGAACAACTACCCTACGGGAGTGGTACGCATACCTGCGCTCGTTGATATGCATGTGCATTTCCGAGAGCCCGGATATACTCAGAAAGAGACTATTCTGAGTGGCAGTACTGCCGCTGCGTCTGCCGGCTACTCCGATGTTTTTACCATGCCTAACACCAATCCTGCCCCCGACAGCGTGCAAAACCTCCAACAACAGCAGGACATTATCGCACGCGACAGCCGCATTGGCATTCATCCCTACGCATGTATCACCCTCGACCGTAAAGGCGAGGGTGAACTCGTTAATATACAGGAACTTGCACCCAAAGTGGTCGGATTCTCCGACGACGGCTGCGGGGTGCAAAGCGAGGCACTGATGCGCCGCGCCATGGAAGAATGTGCCGCCGTGGGCAGCATGATCGTGGAACACTGTGAAGTGAATAGTCTGCTGCGTGGCGGCTACATCCACGACGGACTCTACGCCTCTCAACACGGACACAAAGGCATCTGCTCCGAAAGCGAATGGCGAGAGATAGAACGCAACATTCGCCTCAGCGAGGAGACCGGCTGCCGACTGCACATCTGCCACATCTCCACCAAAGAGAGCGTAAATCTGATACGCGAGGCAAAAGCACGGGGCGTGCGCGTCACCTGCGAGACGGCTCCGCACTACCTGCTGCTGAATGAACTCTGTCTGCAAGAGGCCGGGCAATGGAAAATGAACCCGCCCCTACGAGGCGTGGCTGACCAAATGGCCCTCCTCGCCGGACTGCAAGACGGAACAATAGACGTGATAGCGACCGACCATGCTCCCCACACGGCGGAAGAGAAAAACCGTGGACTCGCCGGCAGTGCGTTCGGCATCGTGGGCATTGAATGTGCCTTCCCCCTACTCTACACCTACTTGGTACGCACAGGGCTGCTGACCTGGGAACGACTGATTGACGCTATGGCTATCCGCCCACGACTGCTGACCGGCTTAAGCGCCGAAGGCAGCTACGCCACCTTCGACCTCGACGAGGAATACACCATCGACCCACAACAGTTCCGCTCGAAAGGAAAATCGACGCCTTTCGAGGGATGGAAAGTATTCGGGCGGTGCATTGAAAATGTGTATCAGGGAAAAACCGTATATTCAATTAGGAATTAGGAATTATGACTGCCACTGTTTTCTCCATATTATCCAATGAACTGATTGCGAGCCATGTATACAAAATGCGGCTTGCGGGGAATACTGACGGTATCAAAGCAGGGCAGTTTGTGGATATAAGCGTGCCGGGACTATTCCTCCGGCGACCAATCTCGGTATGCGATGTGGAAGGCAACACACTGACACTGATATATAAGGTAGTAGGCGAGGGAACTCGAAAAATGGCGGCGATGGCGGCAGGCGAGAAACTGAACCTGCTGACCGGACTCGGAAATGGGTACAATATAAAGAACGCAGGCGCACGACCCCTGCTCGTAGGCGGAGGCGTTGGTGTGCCACCGCTCTACCTGCTCGCCAAACAACTGCGGGCGAAAGGACTGCCGGTGCGGGTGATACTCGGATTCAACACCGCCGACGAGGTGTTCTACGAGCAGGAATTCAAAGACCTCGGGTGCGAGGTAGTGGTAACGACCGCTGACGGCTCCCACGGCACACAGGGATTTGTGACGGCAGCACTCGACGGACTACAGACCTACTACTACGCTTGCGGGCCCCTGCCAATGTTGCGAGCCCTGATAGCCGCAGCCGGGACACAAGGCGAAGTGAGCATGGAGGAACGAATGGGCTGCGGATACGGAGTATGCGTGGGCTGCACCATACAAACCACACAAGGAAACAAACGAGTGTGCAAAGATGGACCGGTGTTCGAGGTCAAAGACCTCGTATTTATGAATTAAGAATGATGAATTAAGAATGGGGCTGGGGACACCACTATTTATGCTCCGTTTAATTGACCGTATTATTCAGATTTCTCCATTAAAGACCATTAAAAGACCATTAAAGCGCGCTGCGCGAAACAAATACACGAAAAATTAATCCAAATATATTCAAATATTTTTTGGTTCATATTTGGTGATATTTGTCTAAAAAATGAGCAAACAATTGGACATAGAACTGAGCGGGGTGAGGATGGTAAATCCTATCATACCGGCTTCGGGAACTTGCGGATTCGGCGAGGAGTTGAGCGAGTGCTACGACCTGAACCGATTGGGCGGCATCGCCTGCAAAGGTACTACCCGTGAAGCACGCTACGGCAACCCGCAACCCCGCATCGCCGAATGCGGAAACTATGGTATGCTCAATGCCGTGGGGCTGCAAAACCCCGGCGTGGAGGAAGTGATTGCCCACGAACTGCCTGCCCTGCGACGCCGATACCAAGGCGCTATACTCGCCAACATCAGCGGATTCTCGATAGATGACTACGCCTACACCTGCGAACGGATAGACCGCGAAAGCAGTGCCGACATATTAGAAGTGAATATCTCCTGCCCGAATGTACATAATGGCGGCATGGCGTTTGGCACAGACCCAAAAGCAGCGGCAGAAGTGGTGCGAGCCGTGAAAAGCGTGACACACAAACCGGTCTACATGAAACTGTCGCCCAACGTGACGGACATCGTAGCGATAGCACGGGCATGCGAAGAGGCAGGCGCTGACGGACTCTGTCTGATAAACACCCTGCTCGGCATGCGCATAGACATACGCCGACGCCGTCCCATACTCGCCAACCGCTACGGCGGATACTCAGGAAACGGGATATTTCCCGTAGCACTGAGGATGGTCAATCAAGTGGCCATGGCGTGCCGTCTGCCCATCATCGGCTGCGGAGGAGTGAGCCGTGCAGAAGAAGCCATAGAGATGATGATGGCGGGCGCAACAGCGGTGGAAGTAGGGGCAGCCAACCTGACAAACCCCATGGCGGCGATAGAGATAATTGACCGGCTGCCAAGCCTCATGGAGGAATTAGGTATAGAGAACCTTCGGGACATCATCGGGGCTGCAAACCGGTAACGCCCAACACAAGCACTGCGCGGAAACAGATAAACATGGGGCTCCGTTAAAGACCATTAAAAGCGCTGCGCTGAAACAAATACTTGAAAAATTAATCCAAATATATTCAAATAATTTTTGGCTCATATTTGACTATATTTGTCTACTTATAAACAGCATACACGAAGAACTACAATAAACGCCATTAAAGGCGCTGCGCTGAAACAAATACTTGAAAAATTGATCCAAATATATTCAAATAAAATTTTTGGCTCATATTTGGCGATATTTGTCTACTTATAAACAGCATACACGAAGAACTCCAATAAACGCCATTAAACGCGCTGCGCTGAAACAAATACTTGAAAAATTGATCCAAATATATTCAAATAAATTTTTGGCTCATATTTGGCGATATTTGTCTACTTATAAACAGCATACACGAAGAACTCCAATAAACGCCATTAAAAGCGCTGCGCGGAACAAATACTTGAAAAATTAATCCAAATATATTCAAATAATTTTTGGTTCATATTTGGCGATATTTGTCTAAAAAGAGAGCGGTGGGGGGCTAAGAGAGCAGTGGGGGGCGATTATAAATTAAATAGTAAACATTACACACTGAATACAATGGATGTCATTATTGCTTGCGACTTTGCATCGGCAGAAGCGGTGTACAAATTTCTCGACCAATTCGGGGAAGAACGACCGTTCGTGAAAATCGGCATGGAACTGTACTACGCCGAAGGACCTGCCATTGTGCGGGAACTCAAAGCACGGGGACATAAGATATTCCTCGACCTGAAACTGCACGATATTCCCAACACGGTGAAAAAGACCATGGCAGTGCTCTCGAAATTAGATGTGGATATGGTCAATCTGCACGCTGCCGGCACGAAAGAGATGATGACGGCTGCCCTCGAAGGACTGACGCGCGAAGACGGGACACGCCCGCTGCTGATAGCCGTGACGCAACTGACCTCGACCAGCGAGGAACGTATGCACAGCGACCTGCTCATAGAAGGAAAAATCGGCGATGTGGTGAAACACTACGCCCGTTGCGCCAAAGAGGCCGGATTAGACGGTGTGGTCTGCTCACCGCTCGAGGCAGGCATGGTGAAAGAAGCGTGCGGAGCGGACTTCCTGACCGTGACGCCGGGTATTCGGTTCGCTAACGCCAAAGCAGACGACCAGACACGCATCACGACCCCCGCTGACGCTCGACGCATAGGCTCTGACTACATCGTAGTAGGAAGACCCATAACCGCTGCAGAAAACCCCGTGGAGGCGTACCATAAGTGCGTGAAAGAATTTGTAAATGTGTAAATTCGTAAATTTGTAAATGATATGAATTTGAGCGAGGAAATAGCAAAAGACCTGCTGAAAATACAAGCCGTATTCCTGCGGCCGGACGAGCCGTTCACTTGGGCAAGCGGCATCAAAAGCCCTATCTACTGCGACAACCGACTCACGCTGTCCGACTGCGACGTACGCAACGATGTGGAGAACGGACTTGCCCATACCATACGCCTCTACTACCCCGAAGCAGAGATACTGATGGGTACCTCGACCGCCGGCATTGCTCACGCCGCCATCACGGCAACGATACTGAACCTGCCAATGGGCTATGTGCGCTCCGGTGCGAAAGACCACGGGCGACAGAATCAGATAGAGGGCAAACTGCAAGCAGGGCAGAAAGTGGTGGTTGTGGAAGACCTTATCTCGACGGCAGGCAGCTGCATCGAAGTGGTGAACATCCTGCGAGAGGCGGGTGCAGAAGTACTCGGCGTGGTATCAATATTCACCTACGGCATGCAGAAAGGACTCGACCGGCTGCAAGAGGCAAAGGTGGAGAACCACAGCCTCAGCAACTTAGACGAGCTGGTGGAAGTGGCCGCAGCAGAAGGGTACATCCGCCCCGAAGAGAAAGAACAGATACTGCGCTTCCGCAACAACCCAAGCGAGTGGCATAAGTAACCTCCCCACCCCAAAAAAGGGCGACTTCCCCTAACCCCTCCAAAGGAGGGGAATGCGGTATAAGATACTATCAGCAAACCTGCATATTAATTGTTAATTGTTAATTATTAATTTTTAATTGATTATGCGTCATTTATTAGACCCTACCGACCTGACAACGGCGGAGATTGACCAAATCATCAATCGCGCACTGGACATCATTGAACACCCTGCGAAATATGCCGAAGTGTGCCGTGGTAAGAAACTGGCAACGCTCTTCTACGAGCCCAGCACGCGTACCCGACTCAGTTTCACCGCTGCGATGATGGAATTGGGAGGCAATGTGCTTGGTTTCTCCGACGCCAAATCGAGTTCGGTGAGCAAGGGCGAGACCGTAGCCGATACGGTGCGGGTGGTATCGTCGTTTGCCGACATCATCGCCATGCGGCACTACAAAGAGGGCGCACCGCGTGTAGCCAGCGAATTCAGCCGTATCCCCGTCATCAACGCAGGCGATGGCGGACACTCGCACCCGACGCAGACCATGACCGACCTGCTGACTATCCGCCGTGAACTGGGGCGCTTCGACCACCTGACCATCGGGCTCTGCGGCGACCTGAAATACGGGCGCACCGTCCATTCGCTCATCAAAGCCATGCGACGCTACGAGGGAACGCATTTTGTGCTGATTTCCCCCGCAGAACTGCGCCTGCCGGACTATATGAAACAGGAATTAGGCGACCACTACACCGAAGTGCAGACCCTTGAAGAGGCGATGCCGATGGTGGATGTGCTCTATATGACGCGCGTACAACAAGAGCGTTTTGCCGATGCCGACGAATACGAACGACTGAAGGATGCCTTTATCCTCGATATGGACAAGATGGCACTCGCCAAAAAAGATATGATTGTACTCCACCCGCTGCCTCGTGTGAACGAGATAAGCATCGAGGTGGATGACGACCCGCGTGCTGCCTATTTCCGCCAAGTGGAGAACGGCAAATATGTGCGTATGGCACTGATTTACACACTGCTCGGCTGGCAAAACGAGACCATGCCCAAGCCCGAAGTACACCTATCGGAGCAATGCTGCCACAACGACCGCTGCATTGCCACTACCGAACCCGTGGCGCACAAGGTATATACCGACAGCGAAGGACACACCCGCTGCTTCTACTGCGACCATCTGGTGTAAGGTCAGAATAACGGAATGCGGTGTGCCGCCCGACACTCGTCAAGCAACACACTGCATTTACAAATTTTCAAATTTACTAATTTACAAATTTACACATTGTAAACGAATAAACGGATAAATATGTCATTACTTACTGAACGCGTCCTGCAAGAAGGACTTACCTTTGACGATGTACTGCTCGTCCCCGCTTATAGCGAAGTGCTGCCCCGTGAGGTATCGCTCGCCGGTCAATTCTCTCGCCATATTGCGCTCAACATTCCCGTTGTGTCTGCTGCTATGGATACCGTGACGGAATCGACTATGGCTATTGCAGTGGCTCGAGAAGGGGGTATCGGCGTGATACACAAGAACATGTCTATCGCACAGCAAGCGGCAGAGGTGCGTCGTGTGAAACGCTCGGAGAACGGACTGATTTCCGACCCTATCACCATCACGGCTGACCGCACCGTAGGCGATGCGCTGCAGATGATGCACGATAACCACATCGGAGGTATTCCTGTGGTAGATAAGGAGAACTATCTGGTCGGTATTGTCACAAACCGCGACCTGCGTTTTGAGCAAAACATGGCGCGTCCTATCGATGAAGTGATGACCAAAGAGAACCTCGTGACCATCGAATCGACCTCGACGGAGGTAGTGATGGAGGCTCTGCAGACTCACCGTGTAGAGAAACTGCCCGTGGTGGACAAAGAGGGACACCTGCGGGGACTGGTCACCTACAAAGACATCACCAAACTGAAAGATTTCCCCAATGCCTGCAAGGACAGTCTGGGACGCCTGCGTTGTGCGGCGGGCGTAGGTATCACGCCGGACTTTATGGACCGTGTGGATGCGCTGGTGGCAGAAGGCGTGGATGCCGTCGTATTGGACTCGGCACACGGACACTCTAAAAACATTGTGCATGCGCTGCGCACCATCAAAGACAAATACCCCGAATTGGATGTAGTGGTGGGCAATATCGCCACGGCCGAAGCCGCCAAATACCTTGTAGAGAACGGTGCTGACGGCGTGAAGGTAGGTATCGGGCCGGGCTCTATCTGCACCACGCGTATCATTGCCGGCGTGGGCGTACCGCAACTGACGGCGATATTCGACTGCGCCAAAGCCATTGCCGGCACAGGCGTTCCCGTGATAGCCGACGGCGGTCTTCGCTACTCGGGCGATGTAGTCAAAGCATTGGCGGCAGGCGGCAACTGCGTGATGTGCGGTTCGATGTTTGCCGGCACGGAGGAAGCACCGGGCGACACCATTATCTACAATGGGCGAAAATTCAAATCGTACCGTGGCATGGGCTCGATAGACGCCATGAAAGCCGGCTCGGCAGACCGCTACTTCCAAAGCAAAGAACAGAATATCTCTAAACTCGTGCCGGAAGGCATCGTGGGACGCGTGCCCTACAAAGGCACCGTGAGCGAGACCATCTACCAGCTGCTCGGCGGCCTTCGCTCAGGCATGGGCTATGTGGGCGCACACAACCTGACGGAGCTGCAACAAGCCAAATTTGTGCGTATCACGGCAGCGGGCGTCACCGAGAGCCACCCGCACAATGTGACCATCACGGCAGAAACCCCCAACTACTCGCGCAACGAATAATATGCAGAAAATCATTATCTTAGACTTTGGTTCACAGACCACGCAACTCATCGGGCGACGGGTACGCGAATTGGACACTTTCTGCGAGATAGTGCCCTACAACAAGTACCCCGAAGACGACCACGATGTGATAGGCGTCATCCTGTCCGGCTCGCCCCTGAGCGTGTATGCCGACGATGCATTCCACGCTGACCTGAGCCGACTGCGCGGGCGACTGCCGATACTCGGTATCTGCTACGGCGCACAATATATGAGCCATATCTACGGCGGCAAAGTAGAAAGCGCCGGCACGCGTGAATACGGACGGCAAAATCTTACCTATATAGATACCGACTGCCCGCTGTTCCGTGGGTTTGAGCCGCACTCGCAGGTATGGATGTCGCACGGCGACAGCATTACCCGTGTGCCCGAAGGAGCGCAAGTGGTAGCCTCAACCGAGACCGTAGAGAACGCTGCTTACTATATAGCCGCCCCCGAAGGCAATGCGGCTGCCCCGATATTCGGCACGCAATTCCACCCCGAAGTATTCCACACGCTGCAAGGCACGCTGCTGCTGCGCAATTTTGTGGTAGGCGTATGCGGCAGCCGACAAGAATGGAGTGCCGATGCTTTTGTCGAGACCACCATCCGTGAAGTCCGCGAGCAGATAGGCAGCGACCGCGTCATTCTCGGTCTGTCGGGCGGCGTTGATTCGTCTGTTGTGGCCGTACTGCTGCAGCGGGCGATTGGCGACCAACTGACCTGCATCTTTGTCGACCACGGCATGCTGCGCAAGAACGAGTTCCACGATGTGATGCGGGACTACGAGTGCCTCGGGCTGAATGTAGTGGGCGTAGATGCGTCGGAGAAATTCCTCGGCGACCTGGCAGGCGTGCGAGAACCCGAGCAGAAACGCAAAATCATCGGGCGCGACTTTGTGGAAGTATTCAACGAGCAGGCAAAACGCATCATTGCCGCTAACGACGGGCAAGGCAGCCCTGTACGCTGGTTGGCGCAGGGTACTATCTACCCCGACCGTATCGAGTCGCTGAACATCACGGGAAAAGTGATCAAGAGCCACCACAATGTGGGCGGGCTGCCCAAAGAGATGAACCTGCAGCTCTGCGAACCGCTGAAATGGCTGTTCAAAGACGAGGTGCGTCGTGTGGGGCGTTCCTTAGGTATGCCGGAGCATCTGATTACCCGCCATCCCTTCCCGGGACCCGGACTGGCAGTGCGCATTTTAGGCGACATCACCCGTGAGAAAGTGCGTATTTTGCAAGACGCCGACGATATTTTTATCCGTGGGCTGCGGGAATACAAAGTGCGCCTGAGCGGAGAAGAGGCTCGTGCCGTGTTGGCTGCAGGCGTACCCGCCAATATGCAAAACGGCGAGATAGAGGTCAGCCTATACGACCAAATCTGGCAAGCGGGTGCTATTCTGCTGAGCGATGTACGCAGCGTGGGCGTGATGGGCGATGAGCGCACCTACGAGAACCCCGTGGCGCTGCGTGCCGTCACCTCATCGGATGCGATGACCGCCGATTGGGCGCACCTGCCGTACGACTTTATGGCGAAATGCTCGAACGACATCATCAACCATGTGCAGGGCGTGAACCGCGTATGCTACGATATTTCCTCCAAACCCCCCGCAACCATCGAGTGGGAGTGAGCTCAATTACGAATTAAGAATTAAGAATTAGAATTCAAGATTTACAAATTTACAAATAGAAAACCCATGAAGGTCGGAGTAATTATGGGGAGTACCTCAGATTTGGAGGTTATGACCCCCGCCATCAAAACCCTTGAGGAGTTTGGAATCGAAGTCGATAAGCGCGTCATCAGTGCCCATCGTGCGCCGCACGCCCTGATGGAATGGGCAGAGACGGCTCGTGAGCGCGGACTGAGCGTCATCATTGCCGGTGCAGGCGGTGCCGCTCATCTGGCAGGTGTCATTGCCGGACTCACCACCCTGCCCGTCATCGGCGTCCCCGTACGCTCGAAGACCCTTGACGGACTGGACAGCTTGCTGAGCATGGTGCAGATGCCGAGCGGAATCCCCGTGGCGTGTGTGGCCATCGATGGCGCCAAGAACGCCGCACTGCTCGCCATCGAGATGTTGGCACTGACCGATGCGGGTCTGCTGCATCAGTTGGAGGAATTCCGCCGCAAGCAGACCGAAAAGATTCTCCAAACCACTATCTAACCCATAACCACCCCACTCGAATGGCAAACTATCGTATCTTTGTCGAGAAGAAAGAAGCGTTCCGCATTGAGGCGGAGAGCCTGCGTCAAGAACTCAACGAGAACCTGCAACTCCACCTGCAGCAGTTGCGCTACCTCTGTGTCTATGACCTTTTCGGATTCACCCCCGAGCTGCTGGAGCAGAGCCGTTACAGCGTCTTTGGTGAGACTGTGACCGACACCGTTGCTGACCATTGCGACCTCACAGGCAAGCGCTATCTCGCCGTAGAATTCATCCCCGGTCAGTTCGACCAACGCGCCTCGTCGGCGGTTGATTGTGTCCATCTGATTGATCCTGAGGCAGCTATCGAGATACGAAGCGCCCGTCTGCTTATCTTCGACGATACGCTAAGCGACGAGGACCTTGCCCGCATACGCCATTACTACATCAATGCCGTCGAGGCGCGGGAGAAAGACCTGTCGCAGCTGGAGCAGATTCAGCACGCCGACATCAAGCCGCTTGCCACACTCAACGGATTCACCGACATGGCAGAGGCTGACTTGGCACCGTTCTGCAAGCAATGGGGGCTGGCGATGAATGCAGACGACCTGCGTGAAGTGGTCCACTACTTCCGCCAAGAGCACCGCAACCCTACCGAGACCGAACTGCGCATTCTTGATACCTACTGGTCGGACCACTGCCGCCACACCACTTTCACAACCATTTTGGAGCATATCCGTATCGACGACTCCTTTATGCGCGAGGAGATAGAGAACACGCTCGGACTGTTCCACTCCATCCGCAAAGAACTGAATCGGGAACAGAAGCCGCTCTGTCTGATGGAGTTGGCTACTATCGGGGCCCGCTACCTGCGCAAAAAAGGGCTGCTCGATGATATAGAGCAGAGCGAGGAGAACAACGCCTGCTCTATCTTTATTGATGTGGATGTAGACGGCCAGCAGGAAAAATGGCTGTTGCAATTCAAAAACGAGACCCATAACCACCCGACCGAGATTGAACCGTTTGGTGGGGCAAGCACCTGCTTGGGCGGAGCTATTCGTGACCCGTTGTCGGGGCGTGCTTATGTCTATCAGGCAATGCGTGTGACCGGTGCAGGCGACATCTATGCCCCTGTGTCTGAAACCTTGGCGGGCAAACTGCCGCAGCGGGTCATTTCCCGCAAAGCCGCAGCGGGCTACTCCTCTTATGGCAATCAGATAGGGCTCGCCACTACCCATGTGCGTGAGATTTATCACCCTTCCTATACCGCCAAGCGCCTCGAGGTGGGTGCTGTGGTCGGAGCAGTCCGTGCCGACGCCGTTCGTCGCGAGTCGCCCGCAGCAGGGGATGTCATTTTGCTGCTTGGCGGACGCACCGGTCGTGACGGTATCGGTGGTGCAACCGGCTCGAGCAAAGAGCATACCGAGGCATCGTTGGAGTCGTGCGGCTCGGAGGTGCAGAAAGGAAACGCCCCTGAGGAGCGCAAGCTGCAACGGCTCATGCGTCGTGCAGAGGCCACTCGTCTGATCAAGAAATCGAACGATTTCGGTGCGGGCGGTGTCTGCGTAGCCATTGGCGAGTTGGCGGACGGATTGGATATCTATCTCGACCGCGTGCCAACCAAATATGCAGGACTCAACCCGACGGAGTTGTCCATTTCCGAATCGCAGGAGCGTATGGCCATTGTGGTCGAGGCCAAAGACCGCGAGGCTATGGAGCGCCTCTGCCGACAAGACAATATCGAGGTAACTTATGTGGCAGATGTGACCAACACGGGCCGCATGCGTCAGTACTATAAAGGAACGCTCGTGGCAGACCTGAAGCGAGAATTTATCGACAGCGCAGGTGCCAAGCACTATGCCGACGCCACCATCAATCCGGTGGAGCATTGCGACCCGTTCCATCGTACCGTGGCAGGCAGCACACTTGCAGAGCAATTCGCAGCCGACCTGGCCAACCCCAATGTAACATCACAGAAAGGACTGATCGAAGAATTCGATGCCTCTATCGGTCGCAGCACGGTGCTGATGCCTTTCGGTGGCGCACGCCAACAGACCGAGACGCAGGTGTCGGTACAGAAGCTCCCCACCGACGGCTATACCAACACTGCCTCGATTATGGCGTTCGGTTACAATCCGTTCCTGACCGAATGGAGCCCGTACCATGGTGCTGCCTACGCAGTGGTTGAAGCATGTACCAAGGTGGTGGCAGCCGGTGCCGACTATAGCCGTATGCGTTTCTCCTACCAGGAGTATTTCGAGCGCATGACGCACGACCCGCACACCTACGGCAAGCCGCTTGCCGCCCTGCTCGGTGCGCTCAAGATGCAGGTGGCGCTCGGCCTTCCGTCTATCGGCGGCAAGGACTCCATGTCGGGTACATTTGAGCATATCTCCGTGCCGCCCACGCTCATCGCATTCGGTATCACCACGATGGGTGCAGACCAAGTCATCTCGCCCGAATTCAAACAGGCAGGACACCCTGTCTATCTCATCAAGCACACGCCTGAGGCAAACTTCATGCCCTCAGTAGAGTGTTTGAAAACCAACTGGGCAAACACCACCCAAGCTATCCACAACGGCACGATATGCAGTGCGTACTCTATCGGATTCGGCGGCATTGCCGAGGCACTCGCTAAGATGTCGTTTGGCAATGCGCTGGGGGTAGATATCACCATCAACGAATCTACGCTTTTCGACTACCAATACGGCTCGATTCTCGTCGAGGCCACCGGTGCGCTGGATATGCCCAATGCGATTTTCTTGGGTCGTGTCATCGAAGGCAACGACCTAATTATCAACGGTACACACCTTCCTCTCCCCGAATTGGAGCAGGCTTGTTGCGCTCCCTTCGAGCGTATCTATCCCGCCTCGGTGGCTGCCAAACATACCGCTCTTGAGCCTGAAAAAGCAGCCACGGACGCTGCTCGTACGCCCAAGACGCTGCATTACGCAGGCGAGCCGGTAGCGCACCCGTTGGTTTATATTCCCGTTTTCCCGGGCACCAACTGCGACTACGATTCCGCCAAGGCATGGCGTGCAGCAGGCGCTGAGGTGGAGACCACTATTTTCCGCAACCTGACGGGCGAGGATGTGTTGCAATCCATTGATGAGATGGTGTCGCATATTCATCGTGCCCATATCATTATGTTGGCAGGCGGTTTCTCCGCAGGCGATGAGCCCGACGGCAGCGGCAAATTCATTGCCTCGGTGCTGACCAACGAGAAGGTGTCGGCGGCTATCGATGCGCTGCTCTCTCGCGGCGGTCTTATTTTGGGTATCTGCAATGGTTTCCAGGCACTTATCAAGAGTGGTCTGCTGCCTTATGGCAAGACCGGCACCGTGACGCCCGATTCGCCCACGCTGTTCCGCAACGACATCAATCGCCATGTTTCTCAGATGGTTACCACGGTGGTGGCAAGCACCGAGAGTCCGTGGTTGCAAGGTATGTCCGTGGGCGACACGCATACGATTGCCGTCAGCCACGGCGAGGGCAAGTTTGTGGTTTCTCAGGCAGAGGCAGCCGCTTTGTTCCATAACGGGCAGGTGGCATTCCGTTATGCAGACCCCGCCACGGGCAAGCCGACCATGCATGCGCCCGAGAACCCCAATGGTTCGTATTATGCTATCGAGGGCATTCTTTCGCCCAATGGTCAGATACTCGGCAAGATGGGGCATACGGAGCGTTACGAATCCAATGTCTTTAAGAATATCCGTGGCGAGAAGTTGCAGCCGCTCTTTGCGAACGCCGTTCGTTACTTCTCTAAACGCTAAACTCTCAACTTCACTCAACACTCAACTAAATATGGCACAACATTACGAAGCAGCAGGCGTGAATCTCGAGGCAGGTTACGAGGTCGTCAGCCGTATCAAATCGCATGTCAAATCCACCGCTCGCAAAGGTTCTATGGGCGGTATCGGCTCGTTCGGCGGTATGTTCGACCTGAGCGCACTTCAAATCAAGGAGCCTGTTTTGGTATCGGGCACAGATGGTGTCGGCACCAAACTGAAATTGGCTTTTGCGCTCGACAAGCACGACACCATCGGCATTGATGCGGTGGCTATGTGCGTCAACGATGTCTTGGCGCAAGGTGCAGAGCCGCTCATTTTCCTCGATTATGTAGCTATCGGTCATAATATACCCGCCAAGGTGGAGGCTATCGTAGCCGGTGTGGCAGAGGGTTGCCGCCAGGCAGGTTGCGCTTTGGTAGGTGGCGAGACGGCAGAGATGCCGGGTATGTACGCGAACGGCGAATACGATATAGCCGGCTACACCACGGGCGTGGTCGAGAAGTCGAAACTGATTGACGGCACGCGTGTGGCAACAGGCGATGTCTTGGTCGGTATTGCCTCTACGGGCGTGCATTCCAACGGATTCAGCCTCGTGCGCAAGATTATCGCCGACGCAGGGCTCGACCTTCATACCATCTACCCTGAGTTGGATGCGCATAAGACGCTCGGCGAGGTGCTGCTCACCCCGACGCAGATTTATGTGCGCCAGGTGTTGGAGGTCATCCATCGCCTCGATGTACACGGCGTGGCGCATATCACGGGCGGCGGCTTCGATGAGAATATTCCCCGTATCTTGCACGAGGGGCAAGGTATCGAAATCAAGGAGGGCAGTTGGGACATCCTTCCCGTCTTCCGTTGCTTGGAGCAGTGGGGGCATATTCCGCACCGCGAGATGTTCAATATCTTCAATATGGGAATCGGTATGGTGTTGGCAGTCCGTGCCGACGAGGCGGACGAGGCAATCGCCATTCTCGCCGAGCAGGGGCTTCGTGCATCGGTTATCGGTCGTATTATCGAAGGCAAGGGCGTAACCATCCTATAAATACCTATAAATAGGGCGTATCCATCAATAAATAGGGCGTAACCATCCTATAAATAAAGAACAAGCAGCGATGAAGCGACTGGCGGTATTTGCGAGCGGACAGGGAACCAACTTCGAGGCGATCGTATCGGCGTGCGAGAGCGGCCGTTTGGATGCCAAAGTGGTGCTGTTGGTCTGCGACCATCCGGAGGCAAAAGTGGTCGAACGAGCGAAGTCTCACGGCGTACCGTTTTTCGCCTTTTTCCCGAAGGAGTACCGAACCAAGTCCGAATATGAGCAGGAGATTTTGGCTCGTTTGCAGCAGTCCGGAGCGGATCTCCTCTGTTTGGCGGGCTATATGCGCCTTCTTTCGGAGGTACTACTCACGCCGTACAGTGGTCGCATCATCAATATTCACCCCTCGTTGTTGCCTGCCTTCAAGGGCGCACACGCCATAGAGCAGGCCATGTCGTACGGGGTTAAGGTATATGGTGTCACGATACACTATGTAGATGCCTCGCTGGATGGCGGGCGTATCATCGCACAGCAGGCTATTCCCTACGAGGGAAACGACCTATCTGAACTCACCACACGCCTACACGCCATCGAACATGAATTATATATCCAAACAATAAATCAACTAATATGAGAGCATTAGTCAGCGTAAGCGACAAGACGGGACTCGTTCCCTTCGTACAAGGTCTGAAACAATGTGGTTGGGACATCATCGCCACCGGCGGTACCCAGCGTCTGCTCGAGGAGGCAGGCATCGCCACCATCGGTATCTCCGAGGTGACGGGTTTCCCCGAAATCTGCGATGGTCGTGTCAAGACCCTCCACCCCAAGGTACATGGTGCTTTGTTGGCCCGCCGCGATGTGCCGAGCCACTTGCAGGCACTCCGCGAGAACGGCATTGAGTTCATCGACCTCGTCTGCGTCAATCTCTATCCGTTCCGTGAGACCATTGCCAAAGAGGGCACTACAATGGCGGAAGCTATCGAGAAGATCGACATAGGCGGTCCTTCTATGCTCCGCTCGGCGGCCAAGAACTACAACGATGTCACCGTGGTTTGCGACCCATCGGACTACGATCGCGTGCTTGCCGAGATTCGCGAAAGCGGACACACCACGCTCGACACTCGTTTGCAGCTCTCCGCCAAGGCATATACCCATACCGCCGAGTACGATTGCTGCATCGCTACCTATATGCGCGAGAAGGCCGGCCTCAACGAGAAGCTGTTCTTGGAATACGACCTCAAGCAGACGCTCCGTTATGGTGAGAACCCCCACCAGCAGGCCAAGTTCTACGCTGCTCAACAAGTAGTCCCGTTCTCTTTGGCGACCGCTAAGCAGCTGCAGGGCAAAGAGATGTCCTATAATAATATCCAAGACGCCGCTGCTGCGCTCAACATCGTGCGCGATTTCTCCGAGCCGTGCTGCGTAGCGCTCAAGCACATGAACCCTTGCGGTGCAGCGGTAGCCGACACCATCGAGGAGGCATGGCAGAAGGCCTACGAGTCCGACAAGGTATCCATCTATGGCGGCATCGTAGTCTGCAACCGCGAGGTAACCGAAGCCGTTGCGCTCGGCATGAAGCCCATCTTCCTCGAAATCGTTATGGCGCCGTCCTACACCCCCGAGGCGTTGGCGGTGCTTTCCGCAAAGAAGAATCTCCGTGTGTTGGTGGTCGATATGACTCCGTCCGACCAACCGCAGAACCAATATGTCTCCGTTCCGGGTGGTCTGCTCGTGCAACATCTTGATACACAGATCGAAACCATCACACCCGAGATGTGTGTCACCGACACCAAGCCGACGCCTGCCATGCAGCACGACTTGCAGTTCGGTTGGAACATTGTCAAGCATGTCAAATCCAACGCCATCGTAGTCGTTCGTGACGGCCACACCTTAGGCGTCGGAGCAGGGCAAATGAACCGTGTCGGCTCGGCAGAGATTGCGCTCAAGGAGGCACAAGCCGCAGGCTACACCGAAGGATTGATTCTTGCCTCCGATGGTTTCCTGCCGTTCGATGACACGGTGGCTCTTGCCGCTAAGTATGGCGTTACGGCCATTGTTCAGCCGGGCGGCTCTATCCGTGACAACGATTGTATTGTTAAGGCCAACGAGCTCGGTATTGCCATGCTTTTCACCGGCGTACGCCATTTCAAGCACTAAAAACCACCCGCACACATGAAACACTCCGTTTTGGTCATCGGTAGCGGCGGACGCGAGCATGCCATTGTTCATGCGCTTTCCCGTAGTCCGCAGGTCGGCACCATCTATTGTGCGCCGGGCAATGCCGGCATCGCCGAGCAAGCCCAATGCGTGCCTATTTCGGACACCGATGTGCCTGCGCTGCTTGCTTTTGCGCAGTCCCATGCCATCGACCTCACCGTCGTCGGCCCTGAGGCGGCGTTGTCGGCTGGCGTCGTCGATGCGTTCCGTGCAGCGGGTCTGCCCATCTTCGGACACACCCAAGCAGCCACCGCCATCGAGTCGTCTAAAGAGTTCGCCAAGCGTTTGATGGACAAGTACCAAATTCCCACGGCGCACTACCGCTCTTTTCGTGACTTTCCCGAAGCACTCAGCTACCTAGAACAGCATTCGTACCCTGTCGTCATCAAGTACGACGGTCTTGCTGCCGGCAAGGGCGTAGTGGTCGCCGAGACGCACGACCAAGCCGAGCAGGCGTTGCGCGATATGTTGCTCGACAAATCGTTTGGTGACGCCCGTGTGCTTATCGAGGACTACCTCACGGGCCCCGAGTTCTCCTTTATGTGTTTCGTATCGGGCAGCCGGGTCTATCCCATGCCCCTTGCGCAGGACCATAAGCGGGCTCTCGATGGCGACCATGGTGCCAATACGGGCGGTATGGGAGCCTACACCCCGCTGCCTTTTATCACAAAAGAGGACGAAGCCTTTGCTTTGGAACACATTTTGCGGGCTGCAGCCGTAGGAATGGTAGCCGAAGGCACTCCGCTGACAGGCGTGCTGTATGGTGGTCTGATGAAGACCCCTACGGGTATTCAGGTCATCGAGTTCAACGCGCGTTTTGGCGACCCCGAAACCGAAGTGGTGCTGCCGCTGCTCGATAGCGATGCCTACGAGGTCTTCCATGCCATCGCCACGGGCGAGAGCCTCAGCGAGGTGCGTTTCCACGAGCAAGCCACCGTGGGAGTCGTCATGGCGTCAAAGGGCTATCCGGCCCACTACGAGAAGGGCTACCCCATTACCGGCACCGAAAACTTTGACGGACTGATTTTCCACATGGGAACCAAGTCGGACAGCGGTCGGTTGCTGACCAATGGCGGTCGTGTTTTGATGTGTATCGCCACCGCCGACAGCGTTCGTAAGGCGCAGGCCAAGGTCTATCACGAAATTGAAAAAATCCATTGCGATAACTTATTCTATCGAAAAGATATAGCTCACCAAGCCCTATGATTATAGACGGAAAACAGATTTCTCAGTCCATCAAGGACGAACTCAAACTCGAAGTAGCCCAGTTGGAGGCGCAGTATGGTCGCCGTCCTCGTTTGGAGGTCATCATCGTGGGCGACAACCCCGCTTCCCGTTCCTATGTGCGTGGCAAGATTAAGGCCACCGAGTACTGTGGGTTCGATGGCGAACTCATCGAGCTGCCCGAGTCGGTCAGCGAAGCCGACCTGCTTGCCGAGATAGCCCGCCTCAACCAAGACGAGCGTGTGGATGGCATTTTGGTGCAGCTTCCTTTGCCCAAACATATCGATGAGCAGAAAGTCATTGACGCCATTTCGCCCGAAAAGGATGTGGATGGATTCCACCCCGAAAATGTGGCTCGTCTTTGGCTCAATGAGCCCTGCATTCTCCCTTGCACGCCCAAAGGTATTATTGTCCTGCTCGAACGGGCGGATGTCGAGCTGTCGGGCAAGCGTGCGGTCGTCATCGGTCGCAGCAATATCGTGGGCAAGCCGGTAGCCAAGTTGTTGTTGGATCGCAACTGCACCGTCACCATTGCCCACTCCCGCACCCAAGACCTGCCGGCTCTCTGTCGTGAGGCGGATATTGTGGTAGCGGCCATCGGTCGTGCCAAGATGATCACGGCGGACTATATCAAGCCGGGTGCAGCGGTTATCGATGTCGGTATCAACCGCACCGCAGATGGTCATTTGGTCGGAGATGTTGATTTTGAGGCCGTTAAGGACATTGCAGGTTCTATCACTCCCGTTCCGGGTGGTGTAGGGCCTATGACCATCACCATGCTTATGCGCAACACCATCGAGTGTTTCCAAAATCGCCAAAACCACCATTCCTAATTCATAATTCTTAATTCATAATTCATGATAGTAGGAACTCCCCTCACAGATACCGCCACCCGTGCGCTTTTGCTCGGTTCGGGCGAGCTTGGCAAAGAGATTGCCATCGAGCTGCAACGCTTTGGCGTGGAGGTCATTGCCTGCGACAAGTATGCCAATGCCCCCGCTATGCAGATAGCGCACCGCAGCCATGTATTCAATATGCTCGATGGGGCAGCTCTCCGCCAAGTGGTGGAGCAGGAACGCCCCTCGCTCATCATTCCGGAGGTGGAAGCGATAGCCACCCCCACCCTGTTGGAGTTGGAGAAAGAGGGCTATCGGGTCATCCCTACCGCCAACGCAGCGTTCCTCACCATGAATCGTGAGGCAATACGCCGCCTTGCCGCCGAGCAGTTAGGCCTGCCTACGGCTCGCTATGCCTTTGCCGACACCCACGAGGACTATCTCGCAGCGGTCGAGCAAATCGGTCTTCCTTGCGTGGTCAAACCCATTATGTCCTCATCGGGACACGGACAATCCACCGTCAAACAGCCCGCAGACATCGAGCCTGCATGGCTCACCAGCCAGGAGGGCGGTCGTGCCGGTGCGGGTCGTGTCATCGTCGAGGGCTTTGTTCCATTCGACTACGAAATCACGCTGCTCACCGTGCGTCACGCCGGGGGTACCCTTTTCTTGCAACCTATCGGACACCACCAAGTCAATGGCGACTACCGCGAGTCGTGGCAGCCGCAGGCTATGACCGATTCTGCTTTGCAGAAAGCGCAGCACATCGCCCGCCAAGTGACGGATGCGTTGGGCGGCTATGGTATTTTTGGCGTCGAGATGTTTGTCTGCGGCGATGAGGTGTTGTTTTCAGAGGTCAGCCCTCGCCCGCATGATACCGGTATGGTGACAATGATTAGTCAGGACTTGTCCGAGTTTGCGCTCCACGCTCGTGCCATTTTGGGACTTCCCATTCCCGAAGTTCGTTTCTTTGGCCCATCGGCTTCTCGTGCGATTGTCATCGAGGGTGATACCAACCGTGTTACCTTCTCCGGACTCGAAAATGCCTTAGCACTCCCGAAGGTAGAAGTACGATTGTTCGGAAAACCGGAGGTGGTCGGCCATCGCCGCTACGGGGTTGTCCTTGCCACGGGTGATACCGTCGCCGAGGCTCTCCAACGCTCCGCCGATGCCCTCGCCCAAATTCAGGTACAGATACTCCCTCGCCAATAGCTCAAAACCCCATAGAACCGCTTTTGAGCTCCCACCCATTGCACCATAATCCCCGGAATTGAAACTATTAACCCCTCAAAAAAATACAATCATACCCTATGATAGACCGTTATTCCCGCCCGCAAATGCGTCAAATTTGGACCGAAGAAAACAAGTTCAATGCCTATCTCGAAGTGGAGATTCTTGCCGCTGAGGCTTGGTCCACTCTCGGAGTAGTCCCGAAGGAAGATGTGGCCTTGCTGCGCAAAAACGCCCGTTTCGATGTCAATCGCATCCACGAAATCGAGGAGATCACCCGTCACGATGTCGTAGCTTTCACGCGCGCCGTCAGTGAGTCGCTCGGCGAAGAGCGCAAGTGGGTGCATTACGGGCTAACCTCCACCGATGTGGTCGATACCGCCAACGGCTACCTGCTCAAGCAGGCGAACGAAATTTTGCGCCACGATTTGCAGTCTTTTGTCGCTGTGTTGCGCCGCCGTGCCTACGAGTTCCAATATACTCCCGTCATCGGCCGCACCCACGGTATGCATGCGGATGTCACCAGTTTCGGACTGAAGTGGGCGCTTTGGTACGAGGAGATGCAGCGCAATATCGCTCGTTTCGAGATGGCAGCACGAGGCGTTGAGGCAGGCAAGCTATCCGGTGCGGTGGGCAACTACGCCAACATCCCGCCCGAGATACAGGAGTATGTCTGCAGCCATCTCGGTATCGAGTCGGCGGCCATTGCCACCCAGGTGCTGGGTCGTGACCGCCACGCCTTCTATATCGCCACGCTCGCCATCATTGCCGGCACATTAGAGCAGATGGCGCTCGAGGTAAGAAATATGCAGCGCCAAGAGGTGCGCGAGGTAGAAGAGGCGTTCCGCAAAGGTCAGAAAGGCTCGTCTGCCATGCCGCACAAGCGCAATCCTATCTCCTCGGAGAATATATGCGGATGCGCTCGTGTCATGCGGGGCTATATGTGTACTGCTTCCGAGAACATTGCTCTTTGGCATGAGCGTGACATCTCGCACTCGTCCACCGAGCGCATCGTATTGCCCGATGCCACCATGTTGCTCGACTACATGCTCAGCCGTTTCGAGGGCATTCTTGATAACCTTGTGGTCTATCCGGAAAATATGCTCCACAATATCGGTCTTACCCATGGGGCTATCTTCGCCCAGCGTGTGATGAATGCGCTGATTGCCAAAGGTTTCGTGCGTGAGCAGGCGTACGATTTGGTACAGCCAGTGGCTATGCGTACCCTCATGGAGGGTGGTGAGATGCAGGACAACCTGAAAACCACCCCGGCTATTACCGAGCATCTGACGCCGGAGGAGATAGACCAATGTTTCACGCTGGACTATTATATGAAGCGGGTGGATTATATTTTCAACCGCGTATTTAATCAGTAACCAATCAAAAAATCATACAGATATGCAAACAGTTGATGTCGTATTAGGAATGCAATGGGGCGATGAAGGAAAGGGCAAGATAGTCGATGTACTCGCCGAGCAATACCCTGCCGTTGCTCGCTTCCAGGGAGGTCCCAATGCGGGACACTCCATCTATTTTGCCGACAAGAGTTTCGTGTTGCACACCGTGCCGTCGGGTATTTTCCGTGAGGGCACCCAAAACATCATCGGCAACGGCGTCGTGATCGATCCGATCATTTTGATGGAAGAGATTCATGCCATCGAGGCTATGGGCGTCAATGTAGGCGAGCGGCTCTCTATCGCCAAGCGTGCCAACCTGATTTTGCCGACCCACCGCCTATTGGATGCGGCACAAGAGAGCAAGAAGGGCGCCAAGAAAGTCGGCACCACGGGCAAGGGTATAGGCCCCGCCTACACCGACAAGATTGCCCGCAACGGTCTGCGCGTGGGCGACATCTTGCGTCCGGACTTTTTGGACAAATACCATGCGCTGCGTGAGGCGCATCGAGAGCTGCTCGGCGGCATCGAGCTTCCCTCAGACGCTGCATGGCTTGCTGCCATCGAGGAGCTGCGTCAATTCCCGATTGTGGATAACGAGATGGTGGTCAACCATCTTATTCAATCCGACAAAGCCATCCTCGCCGAGGGCGCACAAGGCTCGCTGTTGGATATCGATTTTGGTACCTATCCTTTTGTCACTTCGTCGAATACACTCTGCGCAGGTGCCTGCACGGGTCTTGGCGTTGCGCCGCAACATATAGGCAAGGTCTATGGTATTTTCAAGGCCTACTGCACCCGCGTGGGTGCCGGACCATTCCCGACCGAACTTTCTGACGCAACGGGCGAAACGCTTCGCCAGATAGGGCACGAATTCGGTGCTACCACCGGCCGTCCCCGCCGTTGCGGATGGCTCGATTTGGTGGCTCTGCGCTACACCTGCATGATGAACGGCACCACCGAACTGCTGATGATGAAAGCCGATGTATTGAACGACTTTGATGAGATACAGGTCTGCGTGGGCTACAAAATGGATGGTCAGGAAATTAACTTCTTCCCCTACGAGGCAGGCGACGCCGTCATCGAGCCGATATACAAGACCTTCAAGGGTTGGAAAACGAATATCTCGGAATGCACCACCTACGAGGCTCTGCCGCAAGCGCTGAAAGACTATGTGGCATACATCGAGAGCTACACCGGTGTACGGGTAAGTATCGTGTCCGTAGGCCCTAACCGCTCGGAGACCATCTTCCGCTAAGCCGAAAACGAGACTTTTTCTTCCGCAGCAAAACAACAAAAACAGAACCAGGTTACCCAAAACAATCGAATGGAACCACTGAAACACGAATGCGGTGTGGCGATGATCCGCCTTCTCAAGCCGCTCGCTTACTATCAGGAGAAATACGGTACATGGCAATATGGGCTCAACAAGCTCTATCTGCTTATGGAAAAACAGCACAACCGTGGACAAGAGGGTGCAGGGTTGGCGTGCGTCAAGATGCAAGCCGAAGCAGGCGAGGAATATATATTCCGTGAGCGTGCTTTGGGCAGCGGGGCTATCACGGAGATTTTCTCTGAGGTGCAGAAAAAAATCGGCGAATTCGACCCCGCCATGCGCAAAGAGCCTACCTATGCCGAACGCTATGTGCCGTATGCCGGCGAGATGTATCTGGGCCATCTGCGCTACTCGACCACCGGCAAGAGCGGTATCTCGTATGTGCATCCCTTCTTGCGCCGTAACAATTGGCGCGCCCGCAATTTGGTGCTGTGCGGCAACTTCAACATGACCAATGTCGATGAAATTTTCGACCACCTCAAGTCGCTTGGGCAGCACCCGCGCATCAATTCCGACACCTATATTATGCTCGAGCAGATGGGTCACCGCCTCGACCGCGAATCGGATCGCCTTTACGAGCAGGCTCACCAAAAAGGGCTGCAGGGCATGGATGTGACGCACTATATTGAGCAACACATCGACATGAGCAATGTGCTGACCGAGTGCAGTGCCTTTTGGGATGGTGGTTATGTGATATGCGGTATGACGGGCAGCGGCGAGTGCTTCTCAATGCGTGACCCGTGGGGAATTCGCCCCGCTTTCTATTTCCACAACGATGAGATTATGGTTCTCGCCAGCGAGCGACCGGTGCTGCAGACCGCCTTCGATGTAGCCATCGATGAGATTCACGAATTGTTGCCCGGACAAGCCCTATTTGTATCGCAGAGCGGCGAGATTCGGTTACAGCAAATCATTGCGCCGAAAAAGCTGCAAGCTTGTTCCTTCGAGCGTATCTACTTCTCGCGCGGCTCCGACTGCGACATCTATCAAGAGCGCAAACAGTTGGGTGCCAGCCTTGCCCCAAAGATATTGGAGAGCATCGATAACGATGTGGAGCATACCGTCTTTTCCTTTATTCCCAATACGGCGGAGGTCGCCTATTATGGCATGACGGACGAGATACAGCGGCTGACGGCACAACCTATTCGACGCGAAAAAGTGGTGTGGAAAGATATCAAGCTGCGCACCTTTATCACCGAATCGAATTCCCGCAAAGACTTAGCGGCCCATGTGTATGATATCAGTTACGGCATCGTGCGCCCGCAGATTGACAATTTGGTCGTAATAGACGACTCCATTGTGCGTGGCACGACGCTCCGTGAATCGATTATCCGCATTCTCGACCGTCTGCACCCCAAAAAGATTGTCTTCGTATCTTCCTCCCCGCAAATTCGCTATCCGGACTACTACGGAATCGATATGGCACGCATGTCCGAATTCATCGCTTTCAAGGCGGCCATTGCGCTGCTCAACGAGCGCGGTATGCAAAGCCGCATCGACGAGGTGTATCGGCTCTGCATCAAGCAACGCGAAGCCATGGAGCAGGGGCTTGCCAAAGAGGCCTATCAAAACCATGTGCGCATGATCTACGACCCCTTCACGGACGAAGAGGTGGCAGCCAAAATGGCGGAGTTGATGCGTAGCGAAGAGGTCACGAGCCCGGTGGAAATCGTATTCCAAACCATCGAGGGGCTGCACGAGGCATGCCCGAACCACCCCGGCGATTGGTATTTTTCCGGCAACTACCCCACTCCGGGCGGTCTGCGCCGACTCAACCAAGCGTTCATCGACTATGTGGAGGAAAACATCGCACAATTCTAATCCTGAAACAATTAAACAAGCAATACAAACAGCATGACTAAAGCAATCTTGCGCCTATCGGATGGCTCAACCTTTGTCGGAGAATCGTTTGGATACGAAGGCTCTGTATCGGGCGAAGTCGTATTCAACACCGCCATGTCGGGCTATCCCGAATCGCTGACCGACCCGTCGTATGCGGGACAATTGATGGTACTGACCTACCCTTTGGTGGGCAACTATGGGGTACCGCCCTTCACTATGGAGGCGAACGGACTGGCCACCTTTATGGAATCGGATCACATCTACGCCTCCGCTATCATCGTGTCGGAATACAGCGGGGAGTACTCGCATTGGAACGGACACGAGTCGTTGGCGGATTGGCTGCAGCGGGAGCATATCGCAGGCATCACCGGGATAGACACGCGTGCCTTGACCAAACGCCTGCGTGAAAATGGAGTGATGATAGGCACTATCTCGATAGAAGGACAGGCGGACGCCCCCAAAGCCCTCTACGAAGGTGTCAATTT
>CAVKVE010000016.1:27751-32765 GCA_963659655.1 Bacteroidaceae bacterium
TGCGGAGTAAAACACAACATCATCCGTTGTTTGCTGCGACGAGGAGTCGAAGTAATCCGTGTTCCGTGGAACTACGACTTTAACACGCTCGAGTTTGACGGCTTGTTTCTCTCTAACGGCCCCGGCGACCCCGATACCTGCATGGAGGCAGTCGAGCATATTCGCCAATTCATGGCCTTAGAAGAGGCGAAGCAAGACCCTGCCAAGGTGCGTCCTCTGATGGGGATCTGCATGGGCAACCAGCTACTCGGCAAGGCGGCCGGTGCCACTATCTACAAGCTGAAGTACGGCCACCGCTCACACAACCAGCCGGTGCGCGAGGTAGGCACCGAGCGTTGCTTCATCACCTCGCAGAACCACGGCTATGCGGTAGATACCACCACCCTTGGCGAAGACTGGGAACCGCTCTTCATCAACATGAATGATGGCTCAAACGAGGGCATACGCCACAAGCAATTCCCATGGTTCTCCGCACAATTTCACCCCGAGGCCTGCTCCGGGCCGGTAGATACCGAATTCCTATTCGATGAGTTCGCGAAACTGCTCCATACCCATTGAAGCAGTAGTACTGTTCCTATTATTCTATAAAATTCAGTCAGAAAAATCAGCAATATGAAGTTAGACAACATACAAAAAGTACTGGTATTAGGTTCAGGTGCTCTGAAGATCGGCGAGGCAGGCGAGTTCGACTACTCAGGTTCGCAAGCCCTGAAAGCCCTGCGTGAGGAAGGAATCCAAACCGTACTTATCAACCCGAACATCGCTACGGTGCAGACCTCCGAGGGCGTAGCAGACAAGATATACTTCCTGCCGGTGTCGCCCTATTTTGTGGAGCGCGTGATTGAGAAAGAGCGCCCCGATGGCATTCTTCTCTCGTTCGGTGGACAAACCGCCCTCAACTGCGGCGTGGCGCTCTATCGACAGGGCGTGTTGGAAAAGTACGGTGTTCAGGTTCTCGGCACCCCCGTGCAGGCGATTATTGACACCGAAGACCGCGAGTTGTTTGTAGAGCGGCTCAACGAGATCGATGTCAAAACCATCAAGTCCGAGGCCTGCGAGAATATCGAGGCAGCACGCCAAGCCGCCAAGGATTTGGGCTATCCCGTCATTATCCGTGCTGCGTACGCCTTAGGCGGACTCGGTTCCGGTTTCTGCGACAACGAGGAGGAGCTGAATGCGTTGGCAGAAAAAGCATTCTCGTTCTCTCCGCAAGTGTTGGTGGAGAAGTCGCTGCGTGGTTGGAAAGAGATCGAATACGAAGTGGTACGCGACCGCTACGACAACTGCATCACGGTCTGCAACATGGAGAATTTCGACCCGCTGGGTATCCACACGGGCGAATCCATCGTGATTGCGCCCTCGCAGACCCTGACCAATGCAGAATACCACAAGCTGCGAGCCCTTGCTATCAAAATCATCCGCCATATCGGTATCGTGGGCGAATGCAATGTGCAGTACGCTTTTGACCCCGAGTCGGAGGACTACCGCGTGATTGAAGTGAACGCGCGCCTCTCTCGCTCGTCGGCGCTTGCCTCTAAGGCAACAGGCTATCCGCTTGCTTTTGTAGCCGCCAAGCTCGGATTGGGTTATGGTCTGTTCGAGCTGAAAAACAGCGTAACCAAAACCACCCCCGCATTTTTCGAGCCTGCATTGGACTATGTCGTCTGCAAGATACCCCGTTGGGACTTGTCGAAGTTCCGTGGCGTCAACCGCGAACTCGGCTCATCGATGAAGTCGGTGGGCGAAGTGATGGCGATAGGTCGCACCTTCGAGGACGCCATCCAGAAGGGTCTGCGTATGATAGGGCAAGGCATGCACGGCTTTACGGAAAACAAGGCGCTGCATGTAGACGACCTTGACGCGGCCTTATCTGCCCCGACCGATAAGCGAATTTTTGCCATTGCGCAAGCCATGTACGAGGGCTACACCATCGACCGCATCCACGAGCTGACCCGTATCGACCGCTGGTTCTTGCAGCGGCTGCACCATATCATCGACACCGACAACCGCCTGCACCGAGTAACGCTCAACGAACTTGATGCAGACCTGCTGCGTCACGCCAAGCAACAAGGTTTCTCCGATTTCCAGATAGCGCGTGCGGTCGGGCTCGGCAAAGAAATGGACATGGATGTTGCCGTGTTGAAAATGCGTGCTTACCGCAAATCGCTCGGTGTGCTGCCTGTGGTAAAACAAATCGACACGCTCGCCGCCGAGTACCCCGCCCAGACCAACTACCTTTATTTGACCTACTCCGGCACGGAGGACGATGTGCACTACACCGGCGACCACCGCTCTATTGTGGTGCTCGGCTCGGGTGCCTACCGTATCGGTTCGTCCGTCGAGTTCGACTGGTGCGGTGTACAAGCACTGCAAACCATCCGCAAGAACGGCTACCGCTCGGTGATGATCAACTACAACCCCGAAACGGTATCCACCGACTACGATATGTGCGACCGGCTCTATTTCGATGAGCTGACCTTTGAGCGCGTCATGGATATCCTTGAGTTGGAGAATCCGTTTGGCGTCATCGTATCCACGGGCGGACAGATTCCGAACAACCTTGCGCTGAAATTGGATGCACAGCGTGTGCCTATTCTCGGCACCTCGGCGCAATCCATCGACAATGCCGAGGACCGCGACAAGTTCTCTGCCATGCTCGATCGTATCGGCGTAGACCAGCCCGAATGGAGCGCCCTGACCTCTATGGACGATGTGGATCGATTTGTAGAGAAGGTCGGCTTCCCCGTATTGGTTCGCCCGTCGTATGTGCTGTCCGGTGCAGCGATGAATGTATGTTCTTCCAAGGAGCAATTGACCAAGTTTTTGCAGCTTGCTGCCGAAGTATCCCCGAAGCATCCCGTTGTCATCTCCAAGTTTATGCTCAACACCAAGGAGGTGGAAATGGACGCAGTGGCACGCGATGGTGAGATCATCGCCTACGCCATCTCGGAGCATGTCGAGTTCGCCGGCGTACACTCCGGCGACGCCACCATTATGTTCCCCGCCCAGAAGCTCTATGTGGAGACGGTGCGTCGTATCAAGAAGATTTCGGGCAAGATTGCACACGAGCTGAATATATCGGGTCCCTTCAACATCCAGTTCCTTGCTCGCGACAACGAGATTAAGGTCATCGAGTGCAACCTGCGGGCATCCCGCTCGTTCCCGTTTGTGTCAAAGGTACTGAAAATCAACCTCATCGATATAGCCACCCGCATCATGCTGCACCTGCCGGTAGAGAAACCCGCCAAGTCGCTGTTCGACTTTGAGTATGTGGGCGTCAAGGCCTCGCAGTTCTCGTTCAACCGACTGCAGAATGCCGACCCTGTCTTGGGCGTGGATATGGCCTCCACGGGCGAGGTAGGCTGTCTTGGCGAAGATGCCAACCATGCACTACTCCAAGCGATGCTTTCCGTCGGTCAACGCATTCCCGAGAAGGCGGTGCTATTCACTATCGGTGGCGCCAAGAACAAGGTAGCGCTGCAAGAAGCGGCACGCCAACTCATCGAGAAGGGTTATCAAATCTATGCCACCCCCGGCACGATGCGCTTCTTTGAGGAAATCGGAGTGCCGGCTACCTGCGTCTACCACCCCTACGACCACGACAAGCAGCCACAGGCGCTTGACTTGATGCACGCCCACAAGATCGACATGGTGGTTTCCATCCCCAAGGACATCGTGTCCGACCCTGCGCAGGACAAGTCGTACCCCGTGCGCCGCGCGGCAGTGGATTTGAATATCCCGCTGCTGACCAACCCTCGTCTGGCGGCCGCCTTCATCAACGCTTTCTGCACCCTGCGTCCCGAGGACCTCGATATACGCTCGTGGGAAGAGTATAGATAATTAGGAATTAAGAATTAGGAATTAGGAATTAGGAATTACAAAAACTCAACACAATATGAACGCACTCACAAAAACCGATTTCTCGTTTGTCGGACAAACGGGCGTGTACAACGGAAAAGTACGCGATGTGTATTTCATCGGGCAGAACTTTATCTGCATGGTCGCTACCGACCGTATCTCTGCCTTCGATGTCATTCTGCCCAAAGGTATTCCTTTCAAAGGACAGATACTCAACCAGATAGCAGCCAAGTTCCTGCAAGACACCGCCGACATCGTTCCTAACTGGCTGATGGCAACGCCCGACCCGATGGTATCTATCGGACTGCGCTGCGAGGGCTATCCGGTGGAGATGATTGTGCGCGGCTACCTCTGCGGAAGCGCATGGCGTGCCTACAAGTCCGGCGTACGCGAGATATGCGGTGTACGCCTGCCCGATGGTATGCGCGAGAACGAGAAGTTCCCCACTCCTATCATCACGCCGACCACCAAGGCGGAAATTGGCACGCACGATGAGGACATCTCGAAAGAGGAGATTATCGCTCGCGGACTGATTCCTGCAGCGGAGTACGAGCAGGTGGAGCAATATACACTGGCGCTCTTCAAGCGTGGGCAGGAGATTGCCGCCAAGCACGGACTGATATTGGTCGATACCAAATACGAGTTCGGCAAATACAACGGAAAGATACTGCTTATGGACGAGGTGCATACGCCCGACTCGAGCCGTTATTTCTATGCCGATGGGTACGAAGAGCGTTTCCTGAAAGGTGAGCCTCAGCGCCAACTATCGAAAGAGTTTGTGCGTGAATGGCTGATGTCGGAAGGGTTCCAAGGTCAGGCAGGGCAACAAGTCCCTGAGATGACGGATGAAATCGTAAGCGGCATTACCGACCGTTATATTGAGCTCTACGAGCATATCACGGGCGAGAAATTTGTCAAGAGCGACACAACCGACCTCGCCGCCCGCATTGAGAAGAACATCGCCACCTACTTAAAGACGATATAATGTGTATGGGGTTGTCAAATACTTGCCCCATACGCCAACTATCTCTATAGCCCCATTTCCCTGCGCTTTACGATATAGGCACTTCTATTGTTTTGCCCTATACGCTTGTGTTTTAGGAGATAACTATGAGATAATTGTTTTTCAGGAGACACACGCATTTTGCGCATAATA
>CAVKVE010000017.1:0-6136 GCA_963659655.1 Bacteroidaceae bacterium
CTTTTTCTACTGCTGCTGCTGCGAGAATGCGGATATTGTCCGCTGCTCGGTTCATGAGTTGTGTGCTGTTCATATCTGTTATGCTTTTTTGCTTCGCTTTTATGGGCTGCAAAGTTACGCATTTTTTGCCGAATACGCAATATATGCCGTTTTTTTGAGCATAGCAGTGATAGAAATGAGAAATTTCCCGTTATATTGATAGATATGTCAGGCAGGCGCAGTGGCAGTGGGCGCAACGCCGAACTTCTTGCGGAATAGCGTCGAGAAGTACTTCGGGTCGTTGAAGCCCACGGAGTAGGCGAGTTCGGAGATGCGTATGTTTGGGTCTTTCTCCAGCATAGTGTATGCCGTGCGGAGACGAATATCGTTGATGAAACCCGATGGTGTGAAGCCCGTCAGGGTCTTTATTTTCTCTGAGAGTGTGGAGCGGGCAACGCACATCTCGCCCACAAAGTCCGCCAACGAGAAATCGGCGTCGGCAATGTGGCGGTGTACACAGTCTATCGCTTGTTGCAAGAACTGTTGGTCGAGCGAGGTGTAGTTCATCTCTTTGACATCGAATACTAATTGATGGCGGTAGTCGATGGTCTGCCGCTCCTGTTTCTGCAAGAGGTTGGCTATCATGGCGTCCAGCACGCTGATGTCGAATGGCTTTGTCAGGTAGGCGTCCGCACCCATCTCGTAGCCCGTCACTTGGTCGGTAGCGGCCTGCTTGGCAGTGAGCAGAACTACGGGGATATGGCTGTATTCGAGTGTCTGTTTCACGGTGGCGCATAGGTCGTAGCCGCTCATACCGTCCATCACCACATCGGACACAAGGAGCGATACCGTGTGGTCGGCGTGGAGCATATCCAGTGCCTGCTCGGCAGAAGCGGCCGTACTGACCCGATAGGTGCGTTGCAAGTGTTGCCGCACGATATAGACCAAGTCCTCGTTGTCGTCTACAAATAGGATATGCTTGCGGCTCTCGGTGTGCGGGTCTTCCTCTGCCGTGTCGAGCGAGGGCATAGCGGGCATATCCGTCGTTTTGGGAACTGTCTCTGTGAGTACCACGGGTGCTGTGTCGGTTTCCGATTCGAGGTATTCTTCGCGCTGAATGGGGAACAGCAGCGTGAAAGTCGTTCCTTCGCCGAGCGTGCTGTCTACGAATATCAAACCATGGTGCAGGTCGACCAGGTGTTTCACAAGTGCCAGCCCAATACCCGTGCCTGTCGTGTGTTGCTTGCGGTAGTCGCCGTCGTAGAAGCGGTGGAACAGGTTCCGCCGTGTGTCCTCCGACATACCCACACCCGTATCTGCCACTTTGATTACCAGTGTATTACCATTGTCGCGAGTGGCTGCTTCCACACGCACTTCGCCGTTGGGTCGATTGTATTTCGAGGCGTTCGAGAGCAGGTTATAGAGTATCTTGTCGAGTTTGTCGGGGTCGAACCAACCCATTATATCTTGTTCAGGCAGTAGGCAGCGGAAAGTGAGTCCCTGCTTGTGTGCCAGCGGCTCAAACGAATGTACACACCCGCTGACAAACTGCGATATATTGGCGTACGACACTTTGAGTCGCAGGTTGCCGCTCTCCGCCTTGCGGAACTCCAGTATCTGTCGGATAAGGCGAATCAGCCGCAACGCATTCTGTGAGATAAGGTCGTATGCATGGCGCGTATAGGTAGGGTCGGTGCTGTTTTCCTGTCTAAGTTCGTCCACTGCCGCCGTGATGATAGAGAGTGGTGTGAGCAGTTCGTGCGTGATATTGGTGAAGAACTGCAGTTTGGCTTGCGTCAGAGCCTCTGCCTGACGGCTTTCCAACTCTTGCCGCTGAATGGTCTGTCGCAGGCGCAATCGGTGAATGGACATATAGGCAATAGCAGAAACAACGGCAGTAAATACCAGCGCATAGAGCATATATGCCCACCAAGTGCGCCATGGAGCGGGCAGAATGGTAATCTCGAGTGGGGTAGTGCGGGTAGTCCAGTCGTTGCCTGTCGCCGAGGCACGCACCACAAATCGGTACGACCCCGCAGGCAGGTTGTTGTAGTAGGCGGAGCGGTGGCGGGCATCGCAGTAGATATAGTCTTGGTCGAATCCCTCGAGGCAGTAGGCGTAGCGGTTGTTTTGCGGGTTGCGGTAGTTGAGCAGCGCAAAATCTATCGTGAAGTTGTTCTGTGTATGCGTCAATGTGATATGCTCCGTGCGGTCAATAGCGTCGGCAGTAATCTGCTGTTGTTCTTCGGTGGGCAGGTCGCGCAGCGAGCGATTGAATATGCGGAAGTCGGTCAGTGCCAATCGGCAGGCGTGGTGCGGTTCCGTGAGGGCATCGGTGTGTATACGGCTGATACCGTTTGCCCCGCCGAGGAGGATATCCCCGTTTAGTGCCGCAGCATAGCAGTTGGCGTGGAAACAGTCGTCCAATAGTCCGTCCTCTCGGTTGAATAGGTGCAGATACGCTGTTGTGTGCGTGTCGGTAGGGTGCAGTGCCACAATACCTTTGTTGGTCGCTGCCCATAGGTCTTGTTTGGCGTCCTCCCAAAGTGCACTGACCGCATAGTCCGAGAAGCAGCGGAACGACTCGTAGTTGCATTCCTCGAACTGTTGCCGTTCGGCGTTGTAGAGAAACAGCCCTGCTTCCGTACCTGCCCATACTCTCTTCTCTGAGTCAATGAGCAGACACTCAGTCCCCGCAGCGGGTTGCGTGTAGTGTTGCAGGCTGTATCGTCCTTCGTTGTTGCGGCGGGCTTGGTAGATGCCGTCTGTGCGGGTGGCTATCCAGAGGTTCTGCTGTCGGTCTGCCACAATCGAGGTAAATACCGCAGTCGGCAATGGTTTTTGGTTGGTGGTCAGCAAGTCATTGAGTGGCAAATAGCCGCTGTCGGTCAGGCAGCCGCAGTCCATGCGGGTCGCAAGCCAAAGTCGGCCTTGTCGGTCGTGCGAGGCGTAGAGAATAAAGTCGTCTTTGAAGTGGTCGCCACAGGTGAGTGCATAGCGTACGGCGGAGTCGGTTCGGCGGCAGTAGCGTATAAGTCCGTTCTCAGTGCAGAATAGCAGGTCACCAGCCTCGTTGCCGCCAATATAAGTCGTGCGGCGCAGACAGTCGTAGTGTCGGAGCGCAGGTATGTCAAGAAACGACTGCCACGAGTCTGTTTCGGGGAAGTAGTGTATCAGTCCATAGCTAGCCAGCATTATCCAGAACGATTGCCCGTCCGTGTCTGCGTATAGACAGCCGATAGACGAGGTGCCGTAGCGTGCCCGCAGTCGTTCGAGCGGGTAGGTGCGGATATTGCGGTTCGTCAGGTCGGTAGAGAGCAACCCGCCGCCATACGACCCGAGGTAGAGAATATCTTCCGTGCATAGCAGGGCATTTATCTCGTTGTAGGGCAGGAAATGGGTCTTCGAGTTGGGCGAGTAGTTGCAGAACCGCACCTCGTTCCCCTCTTCCACCAGCATACTCAACCCCGAGCGCGAACCTATCCAAATATTCCCCGACTGTGGTTCTTGGGTAATGCAATAGACGATGTCGTCCAGCAGCGATGTAGGGTCAGCCGTGTTATGCGTATAGAGGCGGTAGGGTTGCCGTTGCATGTCATAGGGGTCGAGCAGCAACACCAGTCCGTTGCCGAAAGTGCCTACCCACATACGATTCTCACGGTCGAGAAAGAGTGTGTGCGATGAGTGCAATGCGGGTATTTTGTCGTAGCGGTAGAGACGGCGACGCTGCAGGTCGTAGCGGAATAGCCCGCTCGACCATGTGCCAATGTAGAGTTGTCCTTGTCGGTCGAATATGAGGGTCTTGATGTCTGCTTGCGGTATGCCCCATTCGTCGCCCACGCAGTGTACGGTGCTGTCGTTGTCCAAGTAGTGAATGTACAGCCCCGTGTTCGTGCCGATATAGAGGTTGCCGTGCGGGTCGGTTACGAGGGCTTCGATACGACTTTCCGATAGGGTCGGAACGAGCAGTTTCGAGATAGTCCCCGTCTGTTTATCCAGCGCATAGAGTCCATTGCGTGTGCCTATGTATAGTCGGTGCAGCGGGGCTTCGCATACGGCACTTACTTGTCCGTTGAAGACAGGTTGTTTGTTGCGATAGCGGTACGATAGGTAGTCGTAGCCGTCGTAGCGTACCAACCCGTTGTTGGTGCTAATCCAGATAAATCCGTCATGGTCTTGATAGAGTTTGCGCACCTCGTTGGTGGGCAGCAGGTCGGTGGTCGTGAGCGGGTGGAATATATAGGCGTTGGCAGTCCCGCTTGGGGTAGCAGTCGTTTCGTACGCACTCGCCGTAGCAGGTGCGCCAAGCGTGCAAAGCAAGGCAACCGCCCATGTTATCCAATGGCATTTAGCAAACATAAGGTATTGATTGGCAGGTGTTTTCATATTTCGTGGTATTTTCTTCGTTCGGCAGTCTTTGCCCGAATAAGCATACTTATCTTCCCGAACCGATGAGCATACGAGTATATTCGTTTATGCGTATAGGTATAGTATCTTGCATGTAAGGGTATCTGATAATAAGCATATTCGTGCGCAGGAATATGCAAGCACAAGCGTGTACAAAAGTACATCCATTTGCGCAAATACGCAAGAGGTACCGTATTTTTTCGTGCATCGAAGAGCCCCTATACAGACCATAGAACAATACTATATTGACCATAGAGCAATACTATTCTAAATAAAGCAATAAACAACCATTGATTACTAACTTTTGGTAACGATACCGCACCCCATCTCCTCTTAATAAGCAGGCAAACCTCTCCTTTGTATCCATTATATCTCTATATGTAATTCTTATGAGATTCTTATGTGATTCTTATGTGATTCTTATGTGATTCTTATGAGATTCCCGAACGACTGCCGAATGAAAGTCGAATGAAAGCCCATAGAGTCACCTGCTTCCGACCTGCTTTTGCTATTCATCTACTTTAACAATGTCGATTACCGTTCCTCAGAGGGTAATGCTGACGATAGAGAGCGGCGGCAGGTTGAGGGTCAGGCGGTCGTTGTGTCGTCGTACGCCCTGCCATGCGGTGGGCGATACCCGAGCGGGCTGCGCAAAAGTATTGTGCGCCTGCGGTGTATCGCTGTGCAGCAGAATTGCCTTCGGTTGCCGCGTAGTAGCCTGTGGCAGAACGATAGTGATACGCTCGCTGTCTGTGGCGGAGGTGTTGCAGAGCGAGATATGCACCGTCCCTGTGCTGTCGCGGCTTGCTGTGGCGCTCACTTTCGGTACGGCGGCAAACGCACCCTCCGCCGCACGCAGTTCCTCGGTCTGTACCGTGGTCGGAATATAAGTTGCCTTTTGGTGCGGGCTGTACATCGCAAAGACATGGTAGGTCGGCGTAAGCAGCATGCTGTCGCCGCGGGTCAGTATCATTGCCTGTAGCACATTGACTACCTGTGCGATATTGGTCATCCCGATACGGTCGGTATAGCGATGAAAAGTGTTGAGTGAGAGGGCGGCGACCATAGCATCTCGCATGGTGTTCTGTTGATAGAGGTGTCCTGCTATCGTGCCGGGTTCTTCGTCGAACCAAGTTCCCCATTCGTCCACAAAAAGGCGGATGCGTTTCTCGGGGTCGTACTTGTCCATGATTTGGCAGTGTCGTTGCAGCACGGGTTCAATGCCGAGGCATTTGGCAAGTGTCGTGTAGTATTCGTCGGTGTCGAATTGTGTCGCACTGCCTTTGCTGCCCGACCACCCCTTTACGGTGTAGTAGTGGAGTGAGAGGGCGTCCATACGGTGTCCCACTTGTTGCATTAGCACATCCGTCCAGTGGTAGTCATAGTCACTAGCGCCGCTCGCTATTTTGTAGAGATGGTTGCCGCTGTACGAGCGGGCGTATTCCGCATAGCGGCGATAGAGGTCCGCATAGTATTCGGGACGCATTTGTCCCCCGCAGCCCCAACTCTCGTTACCGATACCGATGTAATGCACCAGCCAAGGCTCTTGCCGCCCGTTCTGTCGGCGCAGGTCTGCCATGGGGGTACTATCGTTCGAGGTCATATATTCTATCCATTCGGCAGCCTCTTGCACGGTGCCGCTGCCTACATTCATACTCACATAAGGTTCGCAGCCTAACATTTCGCAGAGGTTGAGAAACTCGTGTGTGCCAAAGGAGTTATCTTCGGTCGTTCCGCCCCAGTAGGTGTT
>CAVKVE010000017.1:6416-11709 GCA_963659655.1 Bacteroidaceae bacterium
GATACAATGGCAGGCCATGCCCACAGCCCCAAAACAAGGGCAATAGAAAAAGTCTTTTTCATGGTTATAATGTTTAGTATAGAATACTATAGTAGGAGGAGTCTTATTCCCCCTCTCTGAGGGGGTAAGGGGGAGTCCTCTGAGGGGGTAAGGGGGAGTCCTTTGAGGGGGTAAGGGGGAGTCTGGTTTAGAAGAGTTTTCTACAAAAGTAATCCATTCAGCAGACATAACCAAGCCAAGCAAGTATTTTAGCGGGTCTTTCGACTTTTTTCGGAAATAATTAAACCTCAAAATGCATAGTTCTGTGTATCTTTGCACTCGCAATAACCTTACAACAAACATCCCATGAAACACCGTATCCTTACTATCTTCGCCGCAACGGCAACGCTCACAGCCATGGCAACCTCCCCGTGGCAAGACCCGGAATGTACAGCGCGCAATCGGCAACCCGCGCGGGCAGACTTCTTCGCCTACGAGAGTATGGAGCAGGCGCAGCAGGACGACCCGGCACTCTCTGTTCGTTACCTATCGCTCAACGGAACATGGAAGTTCCTTTGGAGTCGCCACCTCTCGGAGCGACCGTTGGACTTCTATTCCACCGCACTCGATGACCGAGCGTGGGACGATATTCCCGTGCCCTCCTGTCAAGAGTTGCAGGGCTACGGCAAGCCCTTCTATCGCAACATCGGCTATGTATGGATGGAGCAGTACAAGAACAACCCGCCTCTTGTGCCGGAGCAGAATAACCATGTCGGTTCTTATCGTCGCCACTTCGTACTGCCCGAAGCATGGCGAGGTGAGCAGGTATTCCTCTCTATCGGCGAGGCGACCTCGAATGTACAAGTCTATATCAACGGAAAAGAGGTAGGCTACAGCGAGGACAGCAAGACGGCAGCCGTCTTCGATGTTACGCGCTATGTCCATGCGGGCGACAACCTTATAGCCCTGCAAGTCATGCGTTGGTGCGATGGCTCGTATATCGAAGACCAGGACTTTTGGCGTCTGAGTGGATTGAGCCGCGATATTTATCTCTACGCCACGCCACGAACGCATATCGAAGACCTCTTTGTGCGTCAAGACCTCGTGAACGACTATCGGGACGGCGTCTTCGGTGCGGACATCACCATAGCGAACCCCAAGGGCGGCAAGATAGGTTATGTGCTGCTTTCTCAAGCAGGCGACACCGTCCTCACGGGCAGTGAGCAGATACGGAGCCAGGAAGTGCGCATTGCGCCCCAAACTATTGCAGGCGTACAGCCATGGTCAGCCGAGCAGCCGAACCTCTATACGCTTTACCTCACGCACTATACTGCGGCGGGCAAGCCGAGCGAGGTCGTGCGGCAAGACATCGGCTTCCGTCATGTAGAGGTCGTAGGTACGCAACTGCTCTTCAACGGCAAGCCTATTCTTATTAAAGGTGTCAATCGCCACGAACTCGACCCATTGACAGGCTATGTAGTGTCCCGCGAGCGTATGGAGCAGGACATTCGCTTGATGAAGGACTTCAATTTCAACGCCGTGCGTACCAGCCACTACCCGGACGACCCCTATTGGTATCGTCTCTGCGACCGCTATGGATTGTATGTCGTGGCAGAGGCCAACATCGAGGCACACGGCATGGGCTATGGTGCAGAGGCGATAGCCAAGAACACTGCCTACCAATCTGCCATTCTCGATCGCAACCGAACCAATGTAGAGTTGAATAAGAACCACCCTTCGGTGATTATATGGTCGCTCGGCAACGAGTCCGGCGATGGTGTCAATTTCGAGCAGGCGTGTGCGTGGGTGCGTAGTAGGGACGCTTCCCGTCCTATTCAGTACGAGCAGGCGGAGAACCGTGCGCACACCGACATTTTCTGCCCGATGTACTACGACTATACACATACCGAGGCGTATGCCCGTAATGCGACCAAGCCGCTTATCCAATGCGAATACGCCCACGCCATGGGCAATTCGTTAGGAGGCTTCCGCGAGTATTGGGAACTCTACCGACGCTACGCTGCTCTGCAGGGTGGCTTTATCTGGGATTTTGTCGACCAAGGGCTATGGACACGCGCAGCAGACGGACGCTACTACTATGCTTATGCAGGGGATTATGAGCCGGCACTACACTCCGACCATAACTTCAACTGCAACGGGCTCTTTGCACCGAACCGTCGCCCGAACCCGCATGCCTACGAGGCAAAGTATGTGCAACAGAATATATGGACAGCGTGGAGCGACAGTGCGTCAGGCGAGGTGGAACTCTACAACGAGTTTTTCTTTACCGACCTTTGTGGAGTAACCCTGCAATGGACAATTACCCGCAATGGTACGCCCGTAGCGGGAGGCGTGGTTGATACACTTACTTTGCAGCCCCAAGAGCGGGAGCGGCTACGGCTATTCTCGCCTGCAGCATTGCCCCAAGAAGGCGAACTCTTTTTCAACCTCTCGTTCAAGAACCGTATAGGCTACGAGATAGCCAAGCAGCAACTGCCTATCCGCCTCGTAGCCCCGATGGCAGTATATAAGGACGGCAAGTTGCAGCCCAAAGTAGCAACCGACAGCCGCCTCGAGGAAACCACAGGTACATGGGTGCTCCGCATGGGGCGCACGGCGTATGCGTTCAGCAAGGTGGACGGCTTCTTAATGAGTATATGTCTTGGCGGCAAAGAAAGGCTCTTGCCCGCTACACGCTTGCTTCCCTCTTTTTGGCGTGGCGCAACAGATAACGATTATGGTGCAGGGTTGCAAGAGAAAGCCGGCGTATGGCGTAGTCCGCAGTGGCAACTCCGCTCGCTCAGCGCCACCGACGGGCGTATCGAAGCCACCTATCGTTATGCCGAAGCCGACTTGCGTATGGTCTACACTCTGCAGGACGACGGCAGCCTGCGTATTGAGCAGCACCTCGACAAAGGCACTATGCCTGCCCCGTTCCGTGTCGGTATGGAGATGGCGCTTGCCCCGCAGTACGACCGCTTGACCTACTATGGGCGGGGTGCGATAGAGAACTACGCCGACCGACAGGTAGCAGCCACTGTCGGCAAATATACCACCCGTGTCAGCGATGAATACTATCCCTATATTCGTCCGCAGGAGACGGGCAACCATACCGACTTGCGTTATATGACCCTACACGACGAAGTGGGGCAGGGTATAACTATTGTAGGCGAACAGCCTTTCTCGGGTTCGGCACTCCACTACACCACTGCCGACCTCGACGACGGAGCCGTAAAGACGGCGCAGCAGAGCCACGGCAATTTGCTTACCCCGCGCGAGGGCGTCTATTTGCATATCGATAGGGTGCAGCAGGGATTGGGGTGTATAGACTCATGGCAGAGTACCCCACGCCCCGAGTATATGCTGACCGATAACACCTACGAGTGGGCGTTCTACCTTGTAGTCCGGTAGAAAAATCGCTCTATAACGCCTTTTTCAACCTTTTTCGGAAATAGTTCAACCTCATTTTCGTAGATATGCACTACCTTTGCAACACGAAAACACAAAAGCCAAACAATCTAATACTTATCATCTAACCATGAAAACAAAAAGCATGATACATTTCCTATCCGCTTCTGTAATGGGCGTAGTGCTTGCAGCACAAATGTTGCTCGCAGGCTGCAATCCCTCCACACCGACAGAACCCAAAGACGAAAGCACTACCGATTCGGTAGCACTCGAAGTACAATATATAGGGAAGAGCGAACTCATCGCAAAGACCTATATTCAATCCGCTTCGGGGGTTAGTTTCGCTTATATTCAATACGCATCGGAGAACGGCGAGTCCAAGACCGAAATGCTTCCCGACGATGCCGAGGGCGAGAACCTTATTACGCTCAGCCGTCTTTCTGACCGCACCACCTATTCGCTTACGCTGCATGTGATGCTCGGTAACGGCGAGGAGATGACAAGCCCTACTGTCCAAGCCACAACGGGTGCGCCTATCCGCCTCGAGGAGACTGGCAATACGGAGACGAGTATCTCGTTCCGCTTTACGCTCAATACCACTGCCGAGATTTACACCAAAGGTTATACCTATAAGATTCGTTCCTCCAAAGACCAACCCGTCAATGTACTGCTGCCCAACGAGGCAGTATCGGAGGTAACGCTTACCGATTTGCAGTCGTTGGCTACCTATCAGATTCAGGGCTACGCCCTTATCGATGGCAGCGACGAGATGCTGTACAGCGATATATTGGAAATCCAAGTCGGTCAGACCCCTATCGAGGGCGACTATAAGTTGGTCTTCTCTGCGGAGTTCGATACCGACAACGAGGACTTGACTCGTGTATGGCGTTTCGAGGAGGGCGAGAAGATTCGTAACAACGAGAACCAGTTCTATAGCAAGAGCACCGAGAACGCCTTTACCAAAGACGGCTATTTGCACATCATCGCTCGTCGCAACCACCTCGGTTCGGACGGCAAGACCCACGACTATACCTCTGCTTCGATGACGACCGCCAACTCTTTTGTCTATTGCTACGGTATTGTCGAGGTACGGGCAAAGATACCTACGGGCGGCGGTATGTGGCCGGCTATTTGGCAAGTGGGCAATACCTATTCGTGGCCGCAGAACGGCGAACTCGACTTGATGGAGTACTATCGCGAGAGTATACTTGCTAACGCTGCATGGGGAGGTACCAAAGCATGGTCGCCTGTTTGGGCAAGTTCCAAGAAACCGATGAGCCATTTTGAGGACCAGAACCCCAATTGGCGCAATGAGTTCCATATTTGGAGGCTGGAGTGGACAGAAGAGAGCCTAAAAATGTTCCTCGACGATGAACTGCTCAACGAGGTAGCAGTCAGCCGCACGCAGAACCAAGGCTACGGAGGCAACTACGAGAACCCGTACACCTACTGTCAAGAGGGCTTTGGACACTACTTATGGCTCAACCTCGCTATCGGTGGTAACAATGGTGGCACAATAGACAATTCGCTATTCCCTGCCGAATACCTTATCGACTATGTACGCGTCTATCAGCGTGTACGCCTGCCCGCAGACAAATAGACACTCCTGTTCTGTATGGAGCAACCATAAACAATAACAAACACAAACAATTAACCAAACAAACTACATCATGAAAAAACAAGCATTCTTGAGCATGAAGACCATGCTCCTCGGATTGGCTGTAGTAGCCGCACTGTCCGCTTGCGACAAAAAGAACGACCCCGACACCCCTGATGGTGGCGACAACACAGAGGTGAAGAGCCTCGTGATTGACCCTGCCGAGGTAGAGGTAATCGTTGGCGAGACCGCCGAAGTTAAGATAACGAGCGGTAACGGCGACTATACTTGTATCTCTGCCGACGCCAC
>CAVKVE010000017.1:11959-16067 GCA_963659655.1 Bacteroidaceae bacterium
GGGACGAGTATCTGCACCAAGCGTGACTTCGACAACAAGGCGAACAACTACGCCGCTTTCGACAATAGCGATGTCAAAGAGTTCTTCGCCAATGTAGACGATGACAACATCTTTGTTTGTGCCGGCTTGGGCTACGATGGTGGCCTTGACTACGGACATGTTTCCATCGCTTGCCTCTTGACCGATGAGGATGATGCTGCGCACCCGGGTATGAAAGTATTGAAAGTCGTTGCTTCCTGTATCTCGGGCTACCTCGGTTGGGAAGACGGCAAATACACCTCCACTCCCGGTACAGGCTACTACAACCCTGCAGATGGTAGTTTCACTATTCTCAACAGCAAGGGACACCTCGCATGGGAGGGTAACGCAAAGCCGTTCGAATTCTGTGCTGACCGTACCTATACACCGGAGAAGTAGTCCATCATTGTGTATCGACAGACGGACACACCGCCTGCCGATACACAATTACTGCCATTTAGACCTAATCTCTTATTGGGTGGCGTATATGCAGCCCCCAACACGCCTGATACCTTAACATCGCCTCTCTGATAAAGGAGCGGCAAACCATATAAAACGGGGAGCTTATAGAAGTCCCCTAAATATCAACCTTACTAATACTAAATAGTATGAAAAAATTATTCTTCTGTATGGCGGCTGCCGCACTCGCTTGCGGGCAAGCCAACGCCGACACCCAAACCATTGCTATCAACAGCACAGTAACGGACACCGTCAAAATCATTGCAGCAGGCGACTACCTGCTTCAAGGCGATGGCACGGTCTGCACTATGCCAATCGTAACCGCCCCGAATTTAGGGGATATCACTTTGACCTTAGACGGAATTGATGTAGAAGTATCCGGTGCCAAAGATGCAGGTATCAGTGCCATGATTATCGCCGAAGGCACAAATGCTACCATTGCATTTAAGGGAGATAACACTCTCAAGAGTGATGCGGACCCTGGTTGTGGCATCGAAGCCAAAGGAAATATCATTCTCAATGGCGAGAAAGACGCCAAACTGATATGCAAATCGCATGGTTGGGCAGCCGCTATTGGCAGTACCCCACGCCCCAAAACCAAGGTAATGGCATCGGGCGATATTACCATCAATAGTGGCATTATCGAAGCCACAGGCAGTTGGGAAAGTGCCGCTATCGGTGCGGCAGTAGATTGCGATATGCCGAATATTACCATTAATGGCGGACAGATTATAGCCAAAGGTGGTGAACAATCAGCAGGTATCGGTACCAGTTATTCTCAATGGGGACAATCGAAAGGAGAAGGGACAATTACCTTTAATGGTGGCACTATAGTTTCTTATGCCGGTTGCAGTGAAAGTTCATGGGGAGCATCCGATTCCTATATGCCTATTGGTGTCGGCAAAGGTGATAAGGCAACCGTGAACATCGTGGTTACGGGTGGTTCTATTCATCCTGTTCGCTCGGATGGTTCTGCATACACCGTTAAGTCCATTCCGGCCAAGAACGCTGCGGGTACCGACTTGGTTCTATTTACTGCACAATTAGAAAACACAACCGAGGCTACCGCTATTACCAAGGGGTATATTGGCAACATCACGCTAGGCACAGACTATTTGATTAACGATGTCTATACCGATGCCAATGGTTATATCTATTTCTACCTGCCCGAGCAAGCAGAGGATGTAGAGGTAGGGCTCAACCAAGACCGTCCCACCACGCTTATTGACGCTGTTCGTGGCGACCAACAGCCCCGCAAAGTGCTGCGCAACGGTGCACTCTATATCGAGAACAACGGCACGCTCTATACTGCTACAGGAGCCGCCGTACGATAAATTCATGTTGGTTAGTAGTTAGTCGGTATTAGTCCTGCAAACCAAAGTACAGAAAAGATTGTGTTGTTTTTTATATCCTTAATGTGAATACTATGAAACGAAATACCCAACAACTACTGATACTGCTGCTCGGCGGTACATTGCTTCTCTCTGCGTGCGGCACAAAAGTTACGCCACGCAATGGTGAACTATGGTACGATGATTGTGGGGAAATAATCAACGCTCACGGCGGTGGTATACTCTCCTACAATGACACTTACTATTGGTTCGGTGAGGCGAAGAACGACTCCAATAGTCTTGCGCTCGAGGGGGTCAGTTGTTATTCCTCGCACGACCTTTGTTGCTGGCATAACGAGGGGATTGCTCTCCATGTAGAGGATGATGAGGCTTCGGATATAGCCTCGGGCTGCATACTTGAGCGTCCAAAAGTGCTCTACAACGAACGCACCGGGCAATTTGTTATGTTCTTCCACCTCGAGCTCAAAGGGCAAGGCTACAGTGCTGCACGCACGGGTATCGCTGTCAGCGACAGCCCTGCGGGACCATATAGATTCTTGCGTTCCGTGCGCCCCAATGCAGGGTTGTTACCGGAGAACCTGACTCCCATAAGCCGCTCCGAAGAGTGGGTGGCAGAGGCTGCAGCACTCCCCGCATGGTCAGAGCCGTGGACAGACGCCGTGAAACGAGGCTACCTTACGTATCGAGATTTGGAGCAAGGGCAGATGTCACGCGATATGACACTCTATCGCGATACCGATGGACGCGCGTACCATATCTACTCTTCCGAGGAGAACCTAACACTCCAGATAGCCCTGCTGACCGATGATTATACCGACTACACGGGGCGTTATATACGCGTTGCCCCCGCAGGACACAACGAGGCCCCTGCCATATTCCGTCACGAGGGAAAATACTATATGATTACCTCCGGTTGTACGGGCTGGGAGCCTAATGCGGCACGCCTGCTCGTAGCAGACTCGATAATGGGCGAATGGACACTGCTCGGCAATCCCTGTCGGGGCGAGGACGCAGACCTCACCTATCATAGCCAGAGCACCTATATTTTGCCCGTGTCGAGCAAGCAGGGCGAACGCTTTATATTCATGGCAGACCGCTGGCGTCCGGAGCAACACACCCACAGCACCTATATTTGGCTTCCTATTCAATTCGATAAAGCAGGCATACCGTACCTTGAATGGCAGGACAATCGTGAGATATAGCACGCCAATCCAATATCTATAACAGACGAAAAACACAAACAGTATGAAACAGATACTTACCACGCTCATTGGGCTGTGTATGGCAATGGTGACTTTTGCCGTACAGATTAGCGGCACGGTGGTAGATGCAAAGAACGAGCCTATCATAGGCGCGGCAGTGCAGGTCAAAGGCACTACCACGGGTACGATAACCGACTTCGATGGTAATTTCACTATCGAGGCGGCAAAGAATGCCATACTTGTGGTCAGTTACCTTGGCTATCAATCGCAAGAAATAAGCGTACAAGGCAAAACCACGCTGCAGATTACGCTCCGTGAGGATACACAGAACCTCGACGAGGTAGTCGTTGTCGGCTATGGTACGCAGAAGAAAGTCAACCTAACAGGTGCAGTGGGTGTTGCTACGGCAGAGGCTATTGAGTCGCGCCCTGTTGTAAACGCAACACAGGCGCTGCAAGGCGTAGTGCCGGGACTGCAGATTGCCAACAACAGCGGTAGTATGGAGAAAACCGCTAAGATAAACATTCGTGGTACGGCAACTATCGGCGAGGGCTCAAGTGGCAGCCCGCTGATATTGATAGATGGTATGGAGGGAGACTTGAATACCATCAATCCGCAGGACATCGAAAGTATCTCCGTGCTTAAAGACGCTGCCGCATCATCTATCTATGGTTCGCGTGCGCCTTTTGGTGTTATTCTCGTAACGACCAAGAACGGCAAGGAGGGCAAGACGCAGATCAACTACAACAACAATTTCCGTTGGGGTACGCCTATCGTTAAGATGCACCAAATGGATTCGTACACCTTTGCGCAATACTACAACGAGGCGGCACGCAACACGGCGAATGATATGAATGCCATTGTCTTTACCGATGAGACCATTCAGCGCATTTGGGACTATCAGCAGGGCAAGATTACCACCGTGCTGCCCTTACCCGAGAGCGGAACACAATGGCAGAATGCCTTTACGACCGCCAACGCCAACAACGACTGGTACGACATATTTTTCAAGAACTTCAACTTCTCGCAGGAGCATAATCTCTCTGCCAATGGTGGCAACGAGAAGATAAACTACTA
>CAVKVE010000017.1:16326-30782 GCA_963659655.1 Bacteroidaceae bacterium
GGGCGCGATTTCTTGCAAGGCGGACAGTACGACAAAATTTCCGACAACCTCTACCAGCAGCTGTCGCTTACTTTTGAACCTATCAAAAACTGGAAAATTGTCGGCGATTTCAACTATCGTTTGCGTTCGCAGGATACCAAGTCGTACTCTTTGGCAACCTACAACTGCGACATCTACGGGCAGCCTATCGACAAGGACATTGCGACGACCTCCGTTTCGGAGCAACGCTATCGTGAGGATTACATTCTGGCAAACTTGCGCACAACTTACAATTTCTCAATAGACGATGCGCACAACTTCGGATTTATGCTCGGTGCACAAGCCGAGAACCTTTGGCAGAAGCAGTATGGCGTTACTGCCTACGGACTTATCTCGCCCGACCATCCGGAAGTGGACTTGACCACGGGACTTGTATGGAACTCCGGCACACAACAATGGGAGAAAAAGGAACTTTCTCCATACGGAAATCGTGCTTCGTGGAGTACAGCAGGTTTCTTCGGACGCTTCAACTACGATTATCTTGGACGCTATCTCATCGAAGCCAACCTCCGTTATGACGGCACGTCCCGCTATCGTGGACGCCTGCGTTGGAATCTCTATCCCTCTGTATCTTTGGGTTGGAATATCGCCAAAGAGGCATTCTGGGAACCCTACGAGCATACGGCAAGCACCCTCAAAGTGCGTGGTTCTTATGGAGAGCTCGGTAATCAGAATACCACCGGTTGGTATCCGACCTACCTGACTTTCTCTCCCTCAGTCAATAGCGGCGCATGGTTGCAGAACGGTCAGAAAACGACCACTATCAGTGTACCGACCGCTATCACTACCGAACTTACTTGGGAGAAGGTGCGCAACTGGAATGTGGGTTTCGACTACGCCCTATTCGACAACCGCCTAACGGGTTCGTTCGACTATTATACCCGCTACACCATCGATATGATGGGGGCATCGGTAGAGTTGCCATCTATTTTGGGCTACACTCCGCCTAAGACCAACAATACCGACCTAAAAACGTATGGTTGGGAGTTCGAGATAGCATGGCAAGACCGCCTGAAGAACGGCTTCACTTATGGAGCCAAGTTCCTCCTCTCGGATGCACAGACCAAAGTTACTCGCTACCCGAGCAATACTACGGGCTCAATAGACCAATACCTTGCGGGCGAGAAAATAGGCAATATATGGGGGTATGAGACGGTTGGTATCGCCAAATCGCAAGAAGAGATGAATGCCTACCTCGACCAACTGGATGAGAACTTCTTTAACTATTACGGCTATTTCCCTTCCGAACCTCGTATGGGACAGTCGGCTCTCGGTTCAGGCTGGGGTGCAGGCGATATTATGTACGCCGACCTTGATGGCGATGGGCGTATTTCGGCAGGCGAACGCACAATGAACAATCACGGCGACCTCAAGGTGCTGGGCAACAACACACCCCGCTTCCAATTCGGTCTCGACTTGAATGCTGCATGGTATGGTGTGGATATACGCCTATTTTTCCAAGGCGTGATGAAGCGCGACTACTGGCAGGGTTCATCCTATTTCTGGGGTGCCAACACCGATATGATGTGGTCAGCAGCCCTTACACAGCATCTCGACTTCTATCGTGACGAGAATTCACTGCTCGTGCAGCAGGGCATTATGTCTGCCAATACGGACGCATACTATCCCCGTCCTTCGTTTGATACGGGTGCTAAATATGGGCGTAACCACCAGCCGCAATCGCGTTACTTGCAGAATGCTTCGTATATCCGTTTGAAGAACTTGCAAGTAGGGTACACCTTCCCCGAGAAATGGATGAGCAAGGCACACATTCAGAAGCTGCGTATCTACTTTTCCGCAGAGAATATCTGGACTGGCACAAAACTGGTTAAGATGTTCGACCCTGAGACACTCGATGGCGGAAACTACAACACCGAGAAAGACTGGCGTACGCTCAACAATGGTAACGCATATCCTCTCTCTATGCAACTTTCATGCGGTTTCAGCATTACCCTATAATGGACCATTAAATGCACAATACTATGAATACAAGGATAAGTACATGGGTGTGCGGCACACTTCTTTGTGCCGGACTGACACTCCTCACGGGCTGCAACGATTGGCTGACAAAAGAGCCGCTTTCCTCAATTACTCCAGAGCAGTATTTCACTACCGAGGCTGCCGTTCTCTCGTTTGTAGACGGACGCTACACCGATTTCCTGCCCGGACACGGCGGATGGTCGAGTACCACAGGGTGGGACTATGGTCGTTTTGCTTCCGATGCCACATCGGACAACCAAATCAACTCCGATGGGCCGGGCTCTAAGTTTCTCGGGCTTTGGCTCGTTCCACAAACGGGCAGCGGCTACGATTTTACGAATATCTATAAGTGCAACTGGTTCTTCGAGCAGGTGTTGCCTCGATATGAGGCGGGCGAGATTAGCGGTGTGCAGGAGAATATCGCCCATTATATCGGCGAGATGTATTTTCTGCGTGCCTACGGCTACTTTGATAAGTTGCAGGCATTCGGCGATTACCCCATTGTAACAACCTCGCTGCAAGACACCAAGGAGGCACTTGTGGCTGCCAGCAAGCGTATGCCCTGCGATTCTGTGGCACGCTTCATCCTCTCCGATCTCGACCGTGCGGCAGACCTCATGTCTGCCACGATGGCGAACAGTCGTATCTCTCGGCAGGCGGCATTGCTGCTCAAGTCGCGCGTGGCGCTCTATGAGGGTTCTTGGTTGAAAAACTTCGCTGGCACACCTTTCGTACCGGGCAACTCGGAGTGGGTAGGGTTGCAAAAGGAGTACAATCGTGGCTATACTTTCCCTCACGGTGACATCAATGCAGAGGCGAATTGGTTCTTCTTGCAGGCAATGAATGCTGCCGAGCAGGTGGCAGACGCCACAACCCTGACGGACAATACGGGTACGGTGCAGCAACAGACAACCGATGCGCCGAACCCTTATATGGATATGTTCGGTTCAGAAGACTTATACGACAACCCCGAGGTGATTCTTTGGTGTCCGTATGCGGCTAATTTGGTGGCACACAGCGTGGTCTATTTCGCCCATCGTGGCAATTGCAATACGGGTTTGACGCGCGGATTGGTAGATTCTTACCTTATGCAGGATGGTTTGCCAATCTACGCCAGTCCGCTCTATCAAGGCGATGAGTCATTCTCGGCTGTGCGTGCCAACCGCGACACCCGCCTCTCGTGTTTCCTCAAAGAGCCGGGGCAGCGTAACTATGTCTATCCGACTACGGAGGCGAACAGTGCTATCGAGATAGAGCCGCTGCCGCAGTTTACCGGCGTGGTGGTTACTTACGCTACGGGCTATTCGTTGCGCAAGGGCAACTCCACCGAGCAGAAGCAGTGCAAGCAGGCAGGCTCAACCACAGGCTGTATCACATTCCGCAGTGCCGAAGCATTGCTCAACTATATTGAGGCGTGCTACGAGGCAACGGGGACAATCGATACCAAGGCGGCATCGTATTGGAAACGCTTGCGTCAGCGTGCGTTGGTGGACGAGGACTATACGAAGACCATCGCTGCCACCGATATGACCCAAGAGGCAAAGAACGATTTCGGTGCCTATACGGCAGGGCAGGTAGTCGATGCTACGCGCTATAATATCCGTCGTGAGCGCCGTTCAGAGTTTGTTGCCGAGGGGATGCGTTGGATGGACTTGATACGCTGGCGTGCGCTTGACCAACTGATGACTACGCCCTATCAACCTGAGGGAATCCATATCTGGAGCGATGGGATGAAGCAGACCTACGCCGATGCGGGCATTACCCTCCGTGCGGATGGTACAGTCAACGCCAATGTGTCGCCGTTGAGCGATGGCGAGTGGTACAAGCCCTATCGCCGCAACGCCAAGCAGGAGGGGTATAATGGCCTAACATGGCATATAGCGTACTATCTCTCGCCTATCCATGTCAAGGAGTTCCTGCTCACATCGGAAGATGGTCAGAACAAGGAGACCTCTCCGCTCTACCAGAATCCCTATTGGACAACTGAGGCAGACTCTCCTGCCGAGAAATAGATTCAAAAAACCAAGATAGTCATACAGAGCAAAGAGGCTGCCTAACAAAATTTGTTAGACAGCCTTTTTGTATCTGCGAATGCGGTTGCTGATTAGTAATTATTCTCCTTCAGCTGGAAATAACTCTGTGGGTGGTTGCATACGGGGCAAACTTCAGGTGCCTCTTTGCCCACGCAGATATGTCCGCAGTTGCGGCATTGCCAGATGCAGTCCCCATCGCGGGAGAATACCAATTTGCCCTTTACATTCTCGAGCAATTTGAGGTAACGCGCTTCGTGCTCTTTTTCGATGGCTGCGACGCCCTCCATGATTTTTGCTATCTCCTCGAATCCCTCCTCGCGTGCCTCTTTTGCCATGCGGGGATACATATCCGTCCACTCGGCGTTCTCACCATTGATACCGTCGAGCAGGTTCTCCTCGGTTGAGCCGATGCCGTGTATCAGTTTGAACCATAGTTTAGCATGTTCTTTCTCTTGCGCTGCAGTTTCTTCAAAGAAAGCTGCTATTTGCTCGTAGCCGTCTTTCTTTGCTTTCGATGCATAGTAAGTGTACTTGTTGCGTGCTTGTGACTCACCGGCAAATGCTTCCCAAAGATTTGCTTCGGTCTTTGTTCCTTTCAGCTCTTTCATTGTTTTTCGTTTTTGAAGGTTGTTGAATTGTATTTGATTTGTTGTATTTATTGCTTCGTATTTGACTTGTTGTCGTATCTGTATCTGTTATTGTATCTATTTTTGCCTCGCATCAGTTGAGAATGTCATACTCTGCTTGAGTCTGTTATCGTATCTATTTCAGCGTTGTACCCCCTCTTTTAGATTGAGTACAAAATTCATACCAATGTTCCTCTATTCCCAATCCGGATCCATTTTTATGTACGCAAATTCCCTCATTTCCCGAACCACTCCCGAACCAACTCTATACTATGCCTAAATCCCCAAGCGAAAAAAAGAATACTTTTCGAGTGATAGTAGCTTGCACTTTTCCTTTTTTCGCCGTACCTTTGCAACGCACAAAGCTCCATTATATGTATAGTGCACAATGCATAACGAGGACAAGCATGTTAATTGTTAATTCTTAATTCTTAATTGAAATCCGCCATGACCATTCAGTTTCTCGGTGCTGCCGGCGAGGTTACGGGCAGCAAGCACCTCATTACCACCGACAAGGGCAAGCGTATCTTGCTCGATTGCGGTATGTATCAGGGCAAAGGTATGGAGACCGATGCCGCCAACCGTGACTTAGGTTTCGACCCGAAGCAGATAGACTGCGTCATTCTCTCGCACGCCCATATCGACCATTCGGGGCTGTTGCCGTATATCTACAAGTTAGGCTTTCGTGGTGATATTATCTCCACGCCTGCTACGCGCGACCTCTGCGCTATCATGTTGCAGGATACGGCGTTTATTCAGGCGCAGGATATCCGTTGGTACAACAAGAAGATGGACCGCCTGCACAAGCCTAAGGTGCAGCCGCTCTACGACAGCCACCATGTCGAGGGTTGTATGCAGCATTTCGTGACGGTGGGCTATGGTAGACGATTCCGTGTAGTGGACGGGGTGTATCTCACTTTCACCAATTCGGGACACATGCTCGGTTCGGCTATTTGCAGTCTTGAAGTCGAGGAGAATGGCGAGCGCAAGCGTATTGCCTATACGGGCGATATCGGTCGTTCGGAGAGCCATATTCTCTGCTCGCCACAGCCGTTCCCGCAGTGCGACTACCTTATTTGCGAATCCACCTACGGCGACCGCCTGCATACCGATATGTTGGCAACGGAGGAGGAACTGCTCGGCGTGGTAGACAGTACCTGCGTTTATAAGCGAGGCAAACTCATTATTCCGAGTTTCTCTGTCGGACGCACACAAGAGATTGTGTATGTGCTGAATAAACTCTACAACGATGGGCGTTTGCCGCGTATTCCCGTCTATGTCGATTCGCCGTTGGCGTTCAATGCCACGCAGATTTTCCGCCTCTATGCCGACCAACTGAACGCCGATGTGCAGGATACACTGCGCTTCGATGACGACCCGTTTGGCTTCAATACACTGCACTATATTACCGATATTCGTGAGTCTAAAGCACTGAATAACAACCCAAATCCATGTATTATCATCTCAGCGTCAGGCATGCTCGAGGCGGGGCGTGTCAAACACCATGTGGCGAACCATATCTCCGACCCGACAACCACTATCTTGATAGTCGGCTATTGTACGCCTTCTTCGCTCGGTGCCCGCATACAAGACCCCAAACTGAAGTGGGTAAGTATTTTCGGTTTCGACCATCGTATCAAGGCGCAAATCAGTAAGATAGAAGGCTTTTCGGGGCATGGCGACTATCGCGAAATGACAGACTATCTGTCGCATAGCCTTTCGGTAGAGCAAGTCCGCCGCACGTTTATTGTCCATGGCGAACCCGCAGCCCAAGAGGCGTACAAAGACCACCTCTACGAAACCGGCTTCCGAGGTATAGACATTCCCCACAAAGGCGAAACTGTTGTGATTTAATACTATTTAAGAACAAATATCCATCTCAAACGCCATTTTTCCGAACAGAAAGATGGCGTTTTTCATTGGAAGGTATAGGCGTATTGGTCAAAATAATCTCTCAAAAGAACCCTTTTTTGCCTCATTTTTGATTAGCGACTCATCTCGGACGTATCGCCCTACCATTACCCTACCATTATAGGTTCTTGTAAGGCTGTTGTAATCTCCTTCCAATTCCTAAAAACTTGTACCCACATTATTCATAACCGTATAGGTTTGACGAATAGTATTTCAATTGAATTTTAGTTAAAATACATTCAGGGTTGAATCGAACATTGTGACTGAGTAAAAGTCAAGTAGAAGCAGCCCAAAAACAAAAAGCGCACAAAAGTATATTATGTTACTCGATGGCGTAATAACTACTCTCCACGCTTGCCAAACGAGGCGTGGAGAGTAGTACTGTATGTACAACAGCGATCCCCAATACAAATCCACCGATTATTTGTCTATTTCCCTAAAAAGTAGTACTTTTGCAACCGAATCTACGCAGGAGGGGAATATGTCCTTGCTCGATGGGTAGATTTGACATATTGAATAGCGTTTATTGACGCTTTGTATTTGACAAATCGAAAACTTCGCAACTTTTCTATTTTTAAGGTCAAAATCAAAGTAACTCAGTAGATGCCTATGGGTGTGACATTTAGTCGCATTGTGATGTCGTATACGATATTGCAATGTGTGGTCATATCAGCGTAGGTTTCCTGTTGTTTATTTGACCTTAAGGCAATGCGAAGGCCTCGATTTGTAAATAAACAACTCGAGGTCTACGCTTTTTGTGTGTCTATGTATCATAAAAACACAACCCGCCCAACTCGGAGTTCATCGGGCAACAAAACAGTTATGCCTATGAGAAAATAATCAAGTCAAGATGTCCTGCTTTAGTTAAGCAGTTGCCAAAAATTAGAGAAACTTTTGTATAAACATCCAATTTTTAGATAATTATGGAACAAGAACAATTAGAAAGAATAATAACTACTTTAGTGCATGACCAATCTGTAATTCAGTTGGTGCACAATAGGGTTTTAGAAATAAATCAAGGTCGTAATGCAATAGATATACAGTCACTTGCAATGTCTATTCGTCAATCTTCTCCTCGTGTCTATAGTAATTTGACAGATACTATGTTGACCCAAATAATCAATGAGATACAAGAATACTACGGAGATGTAACGAATATTACATTGGATGATTGGAATAATGATGAAGTACTCCAGCGTTTAGTGGATTTGCATAACTATGTGCGTAATCGTTTGGCAAAACTACTTCACAAAGAAAATCGCCAAATAGGTTGGGGAATTGTTGGTAAAATCATCAAGGCCGTATTTGGCAGTGTACCTGTTATTACGAAAGGGGTACGAGAAGTTCTGCACAACATCGGTTTTCTGAGTTGTCAATTTACCCAATGTATTCAGACTCTATTGGAGGCTGTCCGCAATTTTTGGAATAGAAATCGTGACTTAATTATCGAGTGTACTAGCGAGATAATTATTCGTGGTGCATTTGAGCTTGGTCGTGGATATACTCCTCTTGCAGTCGCTATTAAATTGGCTCCCGATATTTTATCTATATTGTTTCTGGTTTGTCATCGGGAAATAAGATATTGGCAAAATCGTAATCAAGAACATAACGATTAAACGAAAAAAACAATGAAAACAAAATTATTATCATTAGTAGTGGCCCTATTCGTCACTACCAACCTGTGGGCGTATGATTTCAAGTCAGGTGATTTGTATTACAATATCACTGATTCCACTAATCTTACCGTGGAGGTAACCTATGAAGAGTATGACTCTAAGGGCTACATAGGGTTAACTCATATTACGATTCCGCCTACGGTATTGTATAAAGGTTCTATCTATAATGTAACCCGAATAGGATCGTATGCTTTTGTATATAGCGAGATTAACTCAATAATTATTCCTAACAGTGTGACAAGTATAGGATGGTACGCCTTTTCTAAGTGTAAAAGTCTTTCTTCAATATCGTTACCTAATAGTTTGACAAGTATTGAATATGCAGCTTTTACGGATTGTACTAGTCTCTATTCAATATCGCTACCTAGTAGTTTGACAAGTATTGGAGATCATGCGTTTAGCGGATGTTCAAGTCTATCTGCTATCACTATTCCCAATAGCGTGACGAGTATAGGAGGTGCTGTATTCTATGATTGTATAGGTCTTACATCTGTTTCTATTCCAAATAGTGTGACATGTATTGATGGAAGTACATTTAGTGGATGTTCAAGTCTATCCTCTGTCACTATTCCTAATAGTGTGACAAATATTGGAGGTGGTGCCTTTGCGAATTGTACTAATCTCTATTCAATATCGCTACCTAGTGGCGTGACAAGTATTGGAGATCATGCGTTTAGCGGATGTTCAAGTCTATCCTCTATCACTATTCCTAATAATGTGACAAGTATAGGAGAGCAAGTGTTTAGTGACTGCTCAAGTCTTACTTCTATCTCAATTCCAAATAGTGTGACAAAGATTGGATATCAAATGTTAGCTGGTTGTACAAATCTTAACTCAATTATTGTACAAAGTGACAATCCTGTATATGATAGTCGCAATAATTGCAATGCTATCATAGAAACAGCTATGAATGAACTGATAGAAGGTTGTAATACGACAATAATACCAGAATCTATCACTAGCATTGGGATGTACGCATTCTATAAACGTTATAGTCTTACATTTATTGATATACCTAATGGTGTGGAATATATAGACACTAATGCATTCGGCTTTTGTTCCAGTCTTGCTGTCTCGCTTCCTAATAGTATAACCCATATAGGTAGTGATGCTTTCCAATATGTCGCAAATGTTAAGTACACAGGAACTGCAGGTGGTTCCCCTTGGGGGGCTAAGTGTATTAATGGATATGTTGATGATTACTTAGTATATGCAGATGCTAACAAAACATATCTTAAGGCTTGCACTGGTAATGCAATCGGAACAATAACCATTCCTAATAGCGTTATAAGTATCGAAAAATATGCCTTTTCGTATTATACAAAAAGTATTTCGATTACGATTCCATTGAGTGTAACAAATATTGATGAAGGAGTATTCTATGAATGTAGTGGATTGACTTCTGTTGTTATTCCTAGTAGTGTTAAACACATTGGTAAATATGCTTTCTCTATGTGTACAGGGTTAACAGCCGTTACAATTCAGTATGGTGTAACGAATATTGAAAATTATGCTTTTTCTTTCTGTTCGAATCTTTATTCTGTAAAACTGCCAAATAGTATAATAAGCCTAGGAATAGGCTCATTTTCCCATTGTGTTAGTCTAACATCTGTCGAAATTTCGAATTGTCTATCTCATATTGAATGTAGCACATTTAATGAATGTAAAAATCTATCCTCTGTAATAATACCGTATGGCGTGACAACTATTGAGAGTACTGCTTTTAGGAAATGTGTAGCTCTTAAGTCAATTACATTTCCTAAAAGTATCAAAAAGGTAGAAACAGGTGCATTTTCAACATGTGATGGATTAGAGTCTATGACCGTTTTAGCAGATATTCCACCGACAGCGGAAGAAGCAGCTTTTTATGATACTGATTATAACAACAAATGGTATGGAGCAAAATTGGATATCCCTATATATATACCTCGTGGAACAAAGTCAGCCTATCAAGCAGCTGCAGAATGGTGCAATTTTACCAACTACATAGAAATAGAAACCGCTATAGAGAATATGGATGCCGACAAAGTTCCAACGCAAAACAAAATTTGTCGTAATGGTGAGGTCCTTATTAAGAGTGGTGACAAAATGTATACTCCGGCAGGTTTAGAGGTCCAATAACAACCTTCATATAGACACTCAATCGAACCGAAAACGAAAAAGGGCTGCCCAATTTTGGACAGCCCTTTTCTGTATCAACAAGTATGTTTTTCCTACTTATACTAACTCTTGCATCCGTGCAATGTATTTCCCAATAATGTCGAATTCGAGATTGACTACAGTGCCCACCTCAATGAACTTAAAATTGGTGTGCTCGTGGGTGTAGGGGATAATGCAGACGCTTACATAGCCCGTGTCGCCCACCACATCAGGTTCACATACGGTCAGGCTTACGCCGTTAATGCTTACAGACCCTTTGTCCACACAGAAATACCCGCGTCGTGCCATCTCTTTCGAGGTCTTGTACGCAAAGCGGTAGTACCAACTGCCTTCTGTCTCACGCACTTCCGTGCAGCGTGCCGTTTGGTCAACATGTCCCTGCACGATATGTCCGTCGAGTCGCTCGTTGAGCAGCATAGAGCGTTCCAGATTGACCCAATCGCCCTCTTGTAGGAGTCCCAAGTTGCTGCGATTCAAACTCTCCTGCATCGCCGTCACGGTATAGAGGTCGCCCTCTGTCTTTACCACGGTCAGACATACACCGTTATGCGCTACTGATTGGTCAATGCTGAGCGGTTCCGAGTATGGATTGCGGAGAGTAAAATGTTTATTGCCTTGTTCTTGCTCAATCTTTACGATTTGAGCCATGGTTTCTACGATACCTGAAAACATTGAAATCGAATTTTATAAAGATGAAACAATAGATTGCGAGTAAGACTGTCCCTATCCCCATCAGTGTCCATTGCCCGACAGGCGTCAGGTACTTAACTGCATAGTATACGGCGAGCAGGGCCAGCGTCAGCAGTGTATAGCGACCGATACGGCGTAGGTCGTACGGAATAGCCAAATACCGCCGTCCCACGAAATAGGACAGCAGCATAATCACCAAATAGCACACCGTGCTGCTGGCGGCAGAGGCAATATAGCCCACCTTCGGCACAAAGACTGCCTGCAGCGAGAAGGTAATCACCACGCCGATAATCGAGAAGTAGGCGCCCCATTGTGTCTTGTCGGTCAGTTTGTACCAGAAACTGAGGTTGAAATAGACGCCCTGAAAGATATAAGTCCACAGTACGATAGGTACGATAATCAAGCCCTCCCAGTAACTCGGTGCTATGATAAATTTCAGTAAATCAAGGTAAAACACCATACCGAGCAGGATGAGGTACGAGAATAGAATGTAGTACTTCATGGCGTCTGCGTATGCTCCCACCGATTGTTTGTCCTTGTGCTTGGCGAAGACAAACGGTTCGTATGCATAGCGGAATGCTTGGGTGAACATCATCATTACCATGGCTACTTTGAAGCACGCCCCATAGATGCCGAGTTGTGTCTGTGCGTCTGCTCCGGTGTAGAAGAATGGGAAAAGAATACGGTCGAGTGTCTGGTTCATAATACCGCACACGCCAAGTATCAGCAGGGGTAACGAGTAGCGCAGCATACGCTTTTCCAACGCCCACGAGAAGTACCACCCCTCTTGCTTACGACGCGCGAGAAGAGATACTCTTTTCTGTTGTCTTTCTGTACAACATTCAGAAGCCCCCTCTTTGAGGGGGTTGGGGGAGTCGGAGTTTGAATTTGAGTCTGAGTCGCTGAGTATGTCCGGCAGCAGGCAGAGTGTTTGAATACCTGTAGCCAGTATGTTAGCCACAAACACATACCCTACGCCATAGTTTGGGTTGTACCACGCTGAGATAATGCTCCAATCTTGTATCTTTGGGCAGATAACGAGAAAAAAGATATTGAGCAGGATATTCAGAAATACAAACAGCAGTTTCAGGGCTGCAAAGCGAATAGGGCGTTTCTTATACCGCAGATACGCAAAAGGAATACTGGCGAAAGCGTCCATTGCTACAACCACACTCAGCAGTGCAATGAACTCCGAGTGGGTAGGGTAGCCGAGTGCGGTGGCAATAGGCTGACGGAATACACAGCACACCACGGCAAAGAGCAATGAAGTCGAGAAAAGGCTGACCATTGCGGTCGTATAGACGGTGTTCGGGTTCTCGCCCTCTTTGTTGGCAAAGCGGAAGAAGCCGGTCTCCATGCCGTAAGTCAGTATCACGAGCAGCAGAGCCGTCCATGCGTATAGGTTTGTCACAATACCATAGTCCGCCTGCTGTGCCAGTACATAAGTATATAGTGGCACCAACAGCCAGTTGAGAAACTTCCCTATTATTGACGAAAGACCATAGATAACGGTATCCTTTGCCAACGATTTCATCGAATTTGCCATATCTCCTAATTCTATTGTAGCATTATAGGGGACTTCTATAAATTACTTTGTAGTGATTTTTGGAATTTTGGATAGCAGATACTTGATTTGAGGGAAGGAGCATTCGGGTTCCCTTCAAATCTTTGATTTTAAGGGTGAGAGTGCGGGCATTGTGACTGAGTGAAAGTCAAGTAGATGCAGCCAAAAAAACAAAAAGCGCACAAAAAGTATTTATAGTTCCAGATTTGAATATCTTATTACTAAACGGGGAATTTATAGAAGTCCCCTATATTATAAAGCGGTGCCGATCTATTCCTCTTCGTTGTTGTCGTTATGCTTCTCTTTCCGAGATGCAGCCCCCTCAACAATAAGTACTATCTCGCCCTTAGGGGAATTGGCTTTGAAATGTGCAGCCAACTCCTCTAATGTGCCGCGTTGCGTTTCCTCAAACTTCTTGCTTATCTCGCGGCTTACACTGGCATGACGCCCATTACCCAAAACTATTGCCAACTGTTCCAATGTCTTTACCAATCGGAACGGTGACTCATAGATTATCATCGTATGTTCCTGTTCTGCGAGTTGTAGCAAGCGTGTTTGTCGTCCTTTCTTCTGTGGTAAGAACCCCTCGAAATAGAAGCGGTCATTGGGTAGTCCGCTATCTACCAGTGCGGGTACAAAAGCAGTCGCTCCTGGCAGACACTGCACCTCTACGCCTCGTTCTACACACGCCCGTACAAGCATAAAGCCGGGGTCGCTTATTCCGGGTGTACCGGCATCGGATATCAGTGCTACGGTCATTCCCGCAGCTATACGCTCTGCCATATCGTCAGAGGTCTCGTGTTCGTTGAACTTATGGTGTGAGCGCACGGGAGTATGGATGTCGTAGTGTTTGAGCAATACGGCAGAAGTACGCGTGTCTTCTGCCAGTATCAAATCAACTTCTTTCAGTACCCGAATGGCACGAAAAGTCATATCCTCCAGATTCCCTACCGGAGTAGGCACAACATATAACATAGGTGTTTAGTTGAGTAAGTGATAGGTGGCGTATTTACCAACCTACAAATTGATTAAATTCCGAATCGTCTATGCAGGGCATTGATAAACAACTCATAAGCAGGTTGTTCTTTGTCCCAACCGAAATGTGAGTCGATATATGCCATTGCCTCATCGAATGAGTTCAATCCGTTTAAGTCTGTTAGTGTTTTCTGCAGCAGTTCGGGGTTTTTATCAAATAGTTCCCGTTGGAATAAGAATCGATCACCTATCGAGATAGCCATACGAATATCCTGTACGGTTTTCCCGTAAATGCCGTTCGTTTTGGGTTGTTCCTCTGTCTTAGGTTGTTCTGCAGTAACAGTTTCTATTGGTTGTTTTGCCGTTGCCTCTTCTTCCGTGTTTGGTGTTTCCTCCTTCGGTCGCTCCGGTTCTGTAGTTGTTTCTATGGGTTGTTTCTCCTCAATAGATGCTGTTTGCTCTGTAGGTTGCTCTTCTGCAGTAGGCGCTTGTTCGGCAACGACCTCTATATCCGGTTCTTCGTCATCTTCGGTAATGAGTTCTACCTCTATTTCCGGTTCGTTTTCCTCTTCGGTAGCAGGTTGAGGTGTGGCTGGTGTCTCTAACCGAGCAATACGCTCTTCTTGCTCTGCCACTTGTGCCTGTAGTTGTTCGAGCAGTGTCGCCGTATGTTGGTCACAAGTCATGTTAGCGGCCAATAGTTCTTCCAATTGCGCTACACGCTGCTCCAGAGCAGAAATTTTCTGCTCCAGAGCCGTTGTGTATGCATTGAGTGCTTCAATCAAAGTCTCGTTCATAGTGT
>CAVKVE010000018.1:0-21066 GCA_963659655.1 Bacteroidaceae bacterium
AACTCCCGCGAGGTGCCGACCTACTCTGTGATGACCGACCCTGCCATGTACTACGAGACTTTCTATCAGGGTCTTTTCAATAGCCAGTACCTTGCCGGTCAGTCGGCAGCCTACTCGCACGAGTATGCCAACACCTATCTGCTCGACCCGAACAACGGTGGTCTGGGCTACCAGGTCTATACCGTACCTACGGGTCAACGCCTCATCGGTACGAACGGCAAACTCAACCCCAATGCCACGCTCGGCTACAACGATGGCGTCAACTACTATACGCCCGACAGTTGGTACAACGAACTCTTCAAGTCGAACAACCTGCGTCAGGAGTACAACCTCAATGTGTCCGGTTCTACCGACAAGATTAACTACTTTGCTTCGGCAAGTTATCTCGACGACTCGGGTATTATCGAGAACTCTAACTATCAGCGTTTTACGAGCCGTGTCAATGTAGACTATCAGGCAAAGAAATGGCTCAAACTCGGTACTTCGATGAGTTACGCTCACGCCAACCAGAAGTACCCGACCGACCAGACCAGCGACGGTGCCGCTACTTCGTCGGGCAACCTCTTCTTTGTTAGCAATTTCATGGCGCCTATCTATCCGCTCTATGTACGCAATGCCGATGGTTCTATCGCTGTCGACAACAACGGCTTCACCGTATACGACTACGGTGACGGTGCATCGGTGGGTGCAGGCACCAAGCGTCCTTTCATGAGCCAGTCTAACCCTGCGTCGGCTATCGCTCTCGATGTATCGAAATACACCAACGATATGTTCACGGGCAAGTGGTATGCCGCTGTCGAGTTCTACAAAGGGCTTAAGGCTACCGCCAATATCGGTGTCAACTATTTTGGCAGCCGCTATCAGCAGACGATGAACCCCTTCTACGGTCAGTATGCTACCTCGGGTGGTTCGGCATATGTAGAGAGCGACCGTTATCTGACTGTTAACCAACAGTATTTGCTCACCTACAACAACCGCTTTGCCGGTCAGCACAATGTAGACCTCTTGCTCGGTTACGAGAACTACAACTATACCTACTCAACCGTCTACGGGCAGAAGACCAAACTCTTCTCCTCCGACATCGCCGAGGTCAGCAACGCTATTCTCAACCCGCTGACGGGTTCGTATACGCACCACTATGCTACGCAGGGTATCTTGGCACAAGCCAAGTACGACTACGACAGCAAGTACTACATCTCTGCTTCCTATCGTCGCGATGCTTCGTCGCGTTTCGCCAAGAAGAACCGTTGGGGTAACTTCTGGTCGGTCGGTGCCGCATGGGATATCAACGCCGAGCCGTGGATGGAGTCGGCACAAGATGTAGTCAACCTGCTCAAACTCAAAATCAGTTACGGTGCGCAGGGTAACGACAACCTGCTCACAAGTGACGGTGCGGTCAACTACTACCTCTATACCGACCAATACGAGGTCAGCGAGAACAACGGTAGTTTCGCCACCGCCCTCACCTACAAGGGCAACGAAGACCTGACTTGGGAGACCTCTTACAACCTCAACGGCGGTATCGATTTTGCCTTCTTCGATGAGCGACTGAGCGGTACTGTCGAGGGCTTCTGGCGTCGCACGGTAGATATGCTCTACTACAAGCCCGTACCTTCCTCGTTGGGCTACAGCAGCCTGCCCGTCAATATCGGTTCGGTCAGCAACGCCGGTCTCGACCTTGAGTTGCACGGCACGCCCGTCAAGACCCGCAATGTCACTTGGACTATCTACGCCAACATGACCTACTTCAAGAACAAGATTCTCGAACTCTCGCCGGAGTTGAACGGTCAGTGGATTAACGGCAACTATATCTACAAAGAGGGCGAGAGCCTCTACAACTTCTATATCCGCAAGTACGCAGGCGTAGACCCCAGTACGGGTAAGTCGCTGTGGTACAAAGATGTGACGGACGACGAGGGCAATGTAACGGGGCAAACCGTTACCGATGTCTGGGCAGACGGTACACAGTACGAGTCGGGCGACATTCTGCCTAAGGTATATGGCGGTTTCGGTACTACCTTGGATGCCTATGGTGTCGATTTCTCTATCGGCTTTGCGTACCAACTCGGCGGTCGTGTCTTCGACGCAGGCTACCAATCGTTGATGCACTCGGGCAACTCGTCCTACGCCGGTCAGAACTGGCACACCGACATTCTCGATGCCTGGACGCCGAGCAACACCGACACCAATATACCTCGTGTCGATGCAGCCGATCTCTACACCAATGCCACCTCCGACCGTTGGCTCGTTTCGTCCAACTACTTGAGCCTGCAGAACATCACGCTCGGCTACACCTTGCCCGCCAAATGGACTCGCAAGATTAAGATCGAGAAACTGCGTATCTACGGCGTGGCAGACAATGTGGCGCTCTTCGCTGCCCGCAAGGGTCTTGACCCCCGTCAGAGTTACTCCACTTCGAGCATGAACACCTACGCCACCATGCGTAGTATCTCCGGAGGTATCAGCATCACCTTCTAATGTTTTCCGGATTAACACTGTTTTCCTAACTTAAATTATAGACTACAATGAATAAAATAGCAAGATATACAGCCATCTTCGGATTGGCATTCGGGTTGTCGGCTTGCGATAGTCTGCTCAATACCGCCCCCGAAGGTGCTACCAAGACCGAAGAACAAAAGCAGGATGCGTTCACCAAGAACCCCACTACCTCGTCAGCCGATGTAGCCGCTATGTACTCGCAGATGATTCAGCTTTGGGCAGGTCTGGGCGAGGACGGTCTCTCACGCCATTTCGATTTCGGCTATGCCTCGATGTGCATCATGCGCGATTGCATGGGTCAGGACTATGTCCGCCCCAATATCGGCTACAACTGGTTCGCCAGCGCAGGCGAGTACTCCGATCGCGTCTATACTTCGCTTGAGATGCGTATGCATTGGCGCGAGTACTACAAGATTATCCGTGCCGCCAACAATGTCATCGGCGGTATCGATTCTACCACCACCGATGCCACGCTGCTCTCCAACCTCGGTCAGGCGCGTGCCGTACGGGCATTCTGCTACCTCGAGATGGCGCAGCTCTACCAGTTCGCCTATAGCGACCAGACCAAGAACAAGCCCTGCGTGCCTATCGTAACGGAGTCGCTCACGGCAGAGCAACAGACCAACAACCCCCGTGCTACGGTGCAAGAGGTTTACGACCTTGTCTATGGCGACCTCAATTTCGCTGTTTCTGCGCTCAAGGGCTTTGTGCGTTCCGACAAGGGCTATATCAACCAAGCCGTTGCCTATGGTCTGCGTGCGCGTGCCAACCTCGCTACCCAACAGTGGGCGGCTGCAGCTTCGGATGCCGACAGTGCCCTCATCGTATCGGGCGCTAAGGTCTATACCCTCGCCGAGGTTTCGAAACCCACTTTCTGCTCGGCGGACGCTTCGTCGGTGCTGTGGGCAAATATCCTGACCGAGAGCAACGAGGTTGTTACTTCGGGTATCGTCAACTGGATAGGGCATGTCGGCTCGTTCTATACTCCCGGCTACGCCGGCGTAGGTGCGTATAGTTCGATCTCCTCTACCCTCTATGCCAAGATTTCCACTACCGATGTGCGCAAGGGCTGGTGGCTCAACGAGGACAGAACCTCGCCGCTGCTCGACAACGCCAACTATTCGTGGTGGAAAGAGACGGCTGAGGGCGACGGCATGGAGTATGTCAATGTCAAGTGGGGTCTGCCCAACGACAACGCTACCGTGATGTCTGCTGCCGCCGATTGGATTCTGATGCGTGCCGAAGAGTTGCTGCTCATCAAGGCAGAGGGTCTTGCCCGTACGGGCGACGAAGCCGGTGCGCGTGCCGCGCTCAAGGTGCTGACCGACCAGCGTGACCCCAACTGCAGACAGACCGAGAACAGCCTCTTGGACGAGATTTGGTATCAGCGTCGTATCGAGTTGTGGGGCGAAGGTTTTGCTTTCTTCGATATTCTGCGCCTCGAGAAGACCATCAATCGCAAGAGTACCAACCTCGCTACCAGCAACTGGCCGGCAGCTTGGCAATATACCATTCAGCCCAACAACCCTGTGCTGCTCTATCTCATCCCGAGTGTCGAGATTGAGGCGAACCAAGGCATCAGCACGAGCGACAACAACGAGCAAGTGGCTCCTCCTACGGTATAATCCTCCTATGGTATAATTTAATTTCAAACATAGCATTTCAGTATGAAAACGAAATATATCTCTATAGCCTTTGCCGCTTTGTTGTTGGCAGGCTGCGGGAACGATTTTCCTACCCGCGATGAGTCGCCTGCTTCGGAAGGCTTCTTCATCTACGAAACGACCCATACCATTGTCACCTACACCCCCGACGATGTAGCGACCGACACCATTCTTATCGGGCGTACTTCCTATCTCGAGGCAGCCGACCTGACGCTGAACATTGTGGTATCCGATGAGGGCACTATCACCCTCCCGACCGCGCTTCATTTTGCGGCAGGACAGCAGTTCGACACGGTGGCTATCGATGTTACGGCGCTTCCTATCGGTTCGACGGCTACGCTCAGTATCTCTATCCCGGAGGAGGATGCTACCTACTATGGTCGCAACGCCATCACCATTTCCTATACCAAGGACTACAACTGGGAGAGTCGTGGTACAGTGCACTTCGTTTCCGGTATGTGGAACGAGGAGGGCGATGTGGAGATCGAGAAAGCCGTAGAGGCTACCGACTCGCTCTTCCGCTTGGTAAGCCCGTACTTTGTTATCGATTCGGGTGAAGAGACCGAAGAGGGCAGTGGCGAGAAAGCCGGCGACGGCTACTCCGTTCTCAGCGGGCAACACATCAAGTTCATCCTCGATGCCGACTACAATGTGGTCAGCCTCAATGGTGAAACGGTGGGCAGCAACTTTGTCTATCAACTCAATACGGGTATCTCTACCGACAGCGAGGGCGAATACTACCTCTACTATTCGGACAAATATGCATCCTATGGTGTATCGTTCTCCAACGAGAAGAATGTCTTCACGCTCAACGCCTTGCTCTACTTGCCCGACTACGATGGCGGCGGCCTCTATGGTCCTTACACCGAGCAATGGACTTGGACAGAGGGTTGCCCCGCATCGTTGAACCCCTCCGATAGCACCGACACCGATACGGATACGGATACTGACGCCGAAGGCGGCAGTACCGAAGGCGAGGGTGCAGAAGAATAATGTATAACTCATAATGCGTATATTTTTTTATGAATAAGAATATCTATATCGCCTCTTTGGTAGCAGCCGCCGTTTTGGCAGGCTGCACCAAGGAGAGCAACGGCACGCTCGACGACATCCTGCTTGCCCGCCAGACGCTCACCTCTGCCGACGCCTACTACTACGCCGAGGAGGCTGAGGACGGCACTATTTCCTACGGTGCGTCTGCCGATGTGCGCAAACTGACGGTGGCTTTTGCTTCCGAGAACCTTGCATACGACTTCGCTTCGAGTGCTTTTTCGGGCGAAGGGCAGTATTTCGAGATTGAGTTCTGCGTACCCGTCGACAGCCAGTCGTTGGCAGTAGGTCACTACACAGGCGGCGATATTGCGCCGTGGCATATCAACCTCACCCACACCACTGCTGCGGCAGTCAACAACTCCACGCCTACGGCGCAACAGCCGTCGGGCATCGATGTCGAGGTCAGCAAAGAGGGCGACCTCTACACCATCAGCATCGATTTCACCAACTCGTGGGGTGCCAAACTCTACGGCACCTATACCGGTGCGCTCTCGTTCAAGCCCTATACGGCGTATAGCGAGCCTACCGACAGCACTTCGTTTGTTATCAACGAGATCGAGGACATCACCTTCGAGGCCGACGCGTACAATGACTACTATTGGGCGAACTATGGCACCACGCTGCACACGGTCACGCTGACCGATGCGGCAGGCAATGAGGTAGTTCTCCAGTTAGAGGCAGCCGACGAGAACGCCATCGAGTCGTTGCCTTCGGGCGAGTGGGAAGATGTCTATACCGGCTATTGGACACTGAGCGACCCCTTCACGGAGTTCTACCGTTCCGGTTCTGCCGAAACGAGTTACCTGCTCACGGCGGACGGGCATTACTACTACCTCACGCCCACCTCGCCGCTCACGGTAGCCTTCGATGCCGACGACAACCTGACCTCGCTCTCCTTTGAGGCTGTTACTGCCTTCGGCTCTACGCTCACCATTGCATTGAAGTAATTTTTTCCTCTATTATTTTGTCGGGCGGCCGATTCGTTCCGGTGCCTATCGTAGTATCGTTTCATTGAGTTCCGAGAGAGCGATAGCAAACGCCGTAAAAAGCCATTGCCCCGAAGCGAAGCTCCGTTCGTCGAAATAATAATTCTGTTTTGTTTTTTGTTGAAAGATGGCTGCCTACTCGTTAGGCAGTCATCTTTGTTTTTAGCTGCTATTGCAATCAATGAGGAAAATACATTTCTTATGCAGTACTTATATGCCGTGCATATTTTCCTCCATTTTCTTACCGCTCTGCGGAATATGGAACTATTTGTTTTCTAAAATTTCCGAAGAACTACGCACAAACAAAACGACATACATTTTCTATTTTTTTCCATTTTTCTTGCCGCTCTGCGGCATAGGAACCCTCCACCGTTTTTTTGTCAAATTGTAATCTCATTTTGTCAAAATTCACGCTTTCCCCGCATTTTTGTGTGCTTTTTTTGGCTGACAAGCAAAAAAGCAGTACCTTTGCGTTCTAACCGCATAAATATACAGCTTTACCGACTATGACTACCCTACTTCCCCTTCACCTGTACGATTTCCTTCGAGGTGCTTTTTTCTGCGTACTGGTTTTTTGGTTCTATCGTTTTGTCCGTCCCGATGAGGCGTTCAAGAGTCGTACGGCAGTCCGTCGTCGTGCGCTGATGGCGGGTTTCTTAGGTTGGCAGATCATCGGTTGTTTCTATGCCATGATTCCGTGGTGGCCGGAGGTTTTTGCCCAGTTCCATGTCCGTCAGGTCATGTCGCAGATGGACATTTTCTCGGTCGTTCTCTGTGTATTGGTGCTTACGGAGGTCACCCATCGCCGTATCGTCACCCCTTGGGTCTTTTTGGCACATATTACTCCTTTCTTTCTCTTTGCCGTGGTCGGGCTTTTTGTCGAGAGCCGTATTCTGCTCACGGTTGAGTTGAGTATTTTGGCACTCTATATTTTGGGTTTCTCCGTGCTGCTCATCCGTGCATGGATTCGCTACAACCATTTTGTGCAGGACCATTTCGGCACCATCGAGGGCCACGACATCCATTGGCTTCGCCATGTAGCGGTTGAGTTGCTTTTGTTGGTTGCTTGTTGGTGTGCCTGCTATGTGCCTCATATTTCCGTATGGTTTTGGGTATTCACCACGCTGTTGGTCATCCTGATTGAGAACACCTTTGCTCATCAGGTCCATTCCATCATTCTGACCTACGAGACGGCGCAAACCGATGAGAACAAAGATATGCAGGTTCTTCTCTCCGAGCCGGAGCCGAGTCTGCTTAGCCAAGAGCCTCAGCCCGCACCGCCCACGTCCTCTTCCGCCGAGCGTTTTGCTGCCAATCTCAAAGCCATTTGCGAGGACACTCGCCTCTATACCAACGAGGACATCACGCGTTTGGTTTTGTGCGAGAAGATGCATATCGGCACCACGCAGTTCACCACGCTGCTCAATCGCACGACGGGCAAGACATTCCATCAGTATATCAACGATTTGCGCCTCGATTACGCCGAGCAGTTGCTCCACGACCCGTCTATTCCCATCGACAAGATTCCGGAGCGTATCGGCTACAAGGTCGGCTCCAAATCCACTTTCTATCGGGCGTTCTCCGCACGCTATTCCTGCACCCCGTCAGAATATCGTAAGTATCTGCTTTCCAAGCAATAAGGCATTTCTCGTTTCTTTTCCGACTGCAAAGGTACGACTTCTTTTTCGTACCCTGATTGTTCTTGACCTGTTCCGAGTGGTTTTGCATTTTTCGGCTGTTTTTTGACGGTCTTCGCTTCGATTTGCATATTTCGCCGAAAAGCAGTACCTTTGTCGCCGAATGTGCGCCTGCGTTTTCTCTGCTTTCGTTGCAGGGGCTCCGGCTGCCGAAAACCACCGAACCATTTCGCTTGCAACACGCTTTTTCACATAGTTTCCGTCGCCTGCTTGGGCTTTGGCTCATAGCGTGTTTGGCTTTGCCTGCCTATGCCCAGTATACGGGCAGCGGGTCGAGCGTATTCACATTCTTGGGTCTTCCGGCCTCTTCCCGAATCAACGCCTTAGGTACATACAATGTCAGCGTGCGGGATGGCGACATTTCCATGGCGATGAACAACCCCGCTCTGTTGGGGGCATTGACCGACAATGTGTTGCAGCTCAACTATTCCTACTATCTGCCCGGCACCATGTTCGGCAGTGTGCTGTATGGCCACAATTTCGGTCGTTCCAAGATTGAGAAGCCCTATACGGGCGAGGGCGAACCCGACAAGCCGAACTATTTTGCCGTCGGGGTGCATTACCTCGACTACGGCCGTATGCAGTATGCCGACAACACGGGCAATCTCACGGGCGGCACATTCACGGCTAAGGACATTCTTATCGATGCCATCTATGCCCGCCAGTTGGGCGAGATGTTCTCCGTCGGGGTCACGCTCAAGCCGGTCTATTCCATCTACGAGTCCTACCATTCCTTTGCTTTAGGAGCCGATGTGGGTGCCCATTTCCAGACGCGCGACTCCACGTTCCAGTTGGGTCTTGCGTTGCAGAATATCGGTTGGCAGGTCAAGGGCTTTTATAGCGAGGAGGGCGGCAGCAACCACGAGATGCTGCCCCTTAACTTGCAGTTGGGTTTCTCCTATCGTTTTGCCCATGCGCCGATTCGTTTTTCGATGACCATCCACAATATGCAGCAGTGGAATTTGGGCTACGAGCAGACCAACAATGTCAATATATCCGACCTCACGGGCGAGACCAAGAATATAGAGTGGTACGATATGATGTTCCGTCATACCGTCTTTGCCATCGATGTAGTGCCTCGTTCCGAGCGTTTCTATCTCACCGTTAGTTACAACCATCGCCGCCGTGCCGAGATGAACCTCAGCGATCAGCGTTCCATTGCCGGATTTGCTTTCGGTGCGGGCGTGCGCATCTATAAGTTCCGTTTGGGTTTTGCCATGTCGCAGATGACCAAGAGCCATTTTTCCTACCAAGTCGGGCTTAGTTTAGATATAAACAGTATGCTCAAATGAAAAAGATTATCGTAGCCATCGACGGCTATTCTTCCTGTGGCAAATCCACCATTGCTAAGGCGTTGGCGAAATTTGCCGGCTATATGTATGTCGATACGGGTGCCATGTATCGTGCCACGGCGCTATTTATGTTGCAGCACCACGCCGACACTCAGGAGCAGATTCTTTCCTTATTGGACCAAGTGGAGATTCGTTTTGCTTTGCAGCCCGACGGCACGCAGCACACCCTGCTCAATGGCGTGGATGTGGAGCGTGAGATCCGCACCCTTGCGGTCGGCAATCGGGCTTCGGAGGTGTCGCAGATTCGCGAGGTACGCCAATTTTTGGTGGCGCAGCAGCAGGCTATGGGCGTAGCGAAAGGGATTGTCATGGATGGTCGTGACATCGGCACGGTCGTTTTCCCCGATGCCGAACTCAAGCTGTTCTTGACCGCAGCGCCGGAGGAGCGTGCCCGCCGCCGCTACGAGGAGCTTCGTGCCAAAGGCGAGAACCCCGACTACGAGGCGGTTTTGGCAGATGTCACCGACCGCGACTACCGTGACACCCATCGTGCCGAGAGTCCGTTGCGTCAGGCGCCCGATGCCCGTGTGGTCGATAACACCCATCTCACGCCGACGGAGCAGATGAAACTCGTTGAGTCACTCTTCACCCAAGCCGTTTCGTGCTAAAAAAGACTATGACTGTCACCATCGATACCCATTCCGGTTTTTGCTTTGGCGTCACGGCAGCCATCCGCAAGGCAGAGGAAGAACTGCAGCACGGTCCTCTCTATTGTTTGGGCGATATTGTCCACAATGGGCAGGAAGTGGAGCGGTTGGCGCACTTAGGGTTAGAGACCATCGACTACGACGATCTCCGCACCTTGCACAATGCCCGTGTTCTGCTCCGTGCGCACGGCGAGCCGCCCTCCACCTATCATATTGCCGAGCAGAACCATATTGAGATTATCGATGCCAGTTGTCCGGTGGTCTTGAATTTGCAGAAGCGTATCCGAGAGACCTACCGTCGCATTCGCCAAACCATGCCCGACAGCGGGGCACAGATTGTCATTTTCGGCAAGGTGGGCCATGCCGAGGTCATTGGCCTGCAAGGTCAGACCAACAACACCGCCATCGTCATCGAATCCCCCGATGCCTTTACCGCTCAGCACGAAACACAAAACACTCAGCACGAAACACTAAACACTCAGCACGAAACACTAAACACTCAGCACGAAACACGAAACACTCAGCACTCAGCGCTATACCCATCCATTGTCCAAAAGGATAATTTTTCAACCGGCAGTTCCACCTCTTGCTCACTTAAAAATACTAAAAATCCCGAACCACTCCCGAACCAACTCCCTACTATTGACTTCCAAAAGCCGATATTCCTCTTTTCCCAAACCACTAAATCCGTAGAGGACTTCCATCGCTTGGTCGAACATATCCAATCCCGCATAGCGGAGGGTGTCCTGTTTGAGTGGCATGACACGATATGTCGCAATGTAGCCAACCGTGTCAGTAGCCTTTGTCAGTTCGCACAATCCAACGACATAGTCGTATTCGTGGGCGGTCACAAGTCCTCAAACGCCAAAGTCTTGTTCCAACATTGCCTATCGGCGAACCCTCGCACGGTTTTTGTGAGTAGCGAGATAGAGCTTACCGACGCCTTGCTGCAGTCTTGTTCTGCCGTCGATCGTGTCGGTATCTGCGGGGCGACTTCCACACCTATGTGGTTGATGGAGCGTTGCCGCCGGCGCATCGAGCAGTATGCCGCCGCTCCCCATCCTATCGAATCGTAGGTTTCGACCTCACTAAGATACAAAAAAGAACCATAACACTAAACTATAACAATGGAGTACAAGATTAACACTATCGGTGTCTTCACTTCAGGTGGTGATGCACCGGGTATGAACGCAGCGGTTCGTGCCGTTACTCGTGCCGCTATCAGCAACGGCATTCGTGTCAAAGCCATCTATCGTGGCTACAAGGGTCTTATTGACGACGACATCAAGGAGTTCACCACGCAGGATGTGAGCGATATCATCCAGCGGGGCGGCACCATCATCAAGTCGGCCCGTTGTATGGAGTTCAAGACCCCCGAAGGCCGCAAGCAGGCTTACGACAATCTCGTTAAGGAGGAGATTGATGCTCTCATCGCCATCGGCGGCGACGGCACTTTCACGGGTGCTCGTATTTTCGCCCAGGAGTACAATGTGCCTATTATCGGTATTCCGGGCACCATCGACAACGACTTGTGGGGCACAGATACCACCATCGGCTACGATACGGCGCTCAATACCATTATGCACTGCGTAGATATTCTGCGCGATACCGCATCGTCGCACGAGCGTGTCTTCTTGGTCGAGGTCATGGGTCGTGATGCCGGTTTCTTGACGCTCAATGCCGCTATTGCAGCGGGAGCAGAGGCTGCCATCATTCCGGAGCGTGCCACCATTATGGAGCAGATCGAGGCGGCTATCGGACAGGGTCGCCGCAAGAGCAAGAATTCGAGTATTGTCCTCGTGCAGGAGCATGCCATCGAGGGTGGTGCCAATGCCGTGGCTAAGTTGATTGCCGACGCGCACCCTGAGTACAGCCCCCGTGTCACCATTTTGGGTCACCTGCAGCGGGGTGGTTCGCCTACCGCCGACGACCGTATTTTGGCTTCCCGTATGGGTATTGCCGCCGTGCAGGCTTTGCTCGAGGAGCAGCGCAGCATTATGGTCGGCATCGAGAACGATGAGATTGTCTATGTGCCGCTCATCAAGGCCATCAAGGAGAAGAAGGACGTCAAGGCAGACAAGTGGGACGCTCTCAAAATTCTGTCAATTTGATTTTTGTTCCCGAAGGGGGACTATCATTCTTAAAAGCAGACACCTTATCGTGTCTGCTTTTTTTATTTTCATTTGCGAAATTCATTTTCTTTCCGTAACTTTGCACCCTATTTGCAATATATGCCCAAAATCCAATTCAAAGGTACAAAGGGCAACATAACTATGGATATTAAAGACATACAATCGCTTTATTTTTTGGGTATCGGGGGCATCGGAATGAGTGCCCTTGCACGCTATTTTCTTTCACGCGGTTATCGCATTTTCGGTTACGACCATACCCCCTCGCAGCTCACTCGTGAGTTGGAGTCGGAGGGGATGACCATTTCCTACGAGGACAATGTGCAGACGCTCATCGAGACGGGCATTGATGCTCGCCATACATTGGTGGTGCGCACCCCTGCCATCCCCGAAGATACGCAGGTCTATACCTATCTCCGAGAGCAGGGGTTCGAGATACAGAAACGCTCCGAGGTCTTGGGCTTTGTCACGCGCCAGATGAAAGCCTTGTGTGTTGCCGGCACGCACGGCAAGACCACCACTTCCACCATGTTGGCGCATTTCCTGTACCAGTCCGAGATCGGCACCAACGCTTTTTTGGGCGGTATCAGCAACAATTACGGCACCAATGTGCTGATTCAGCGTGATAGCAACTATGCCGTGGTTGAGGCGGACGAGTACGACCGTTCCTTCCACCATCTCACGCCCTATATGTCCATTATCACGGCAGTAGACCCCGACCACCTTGATATTTATGGCACGGCGGAGGCGTATCGGGAGAGTTTCGAGTACTATACATCTCTCATTCGGGCAGCGCTTATCATCAAAAAGGACCTTCCTATCACGCCTCGTCTGCAAAAGGGTGTCAAGCTCTATACCTATAGCGCCACCGAGCCGGCCGATTTCTATGCCGACAACATCCGTGTCGACCAAAAGGGCGACATCTATTTCGATTTTCATACTCCCAACGACACCATCGCCGATATGCGATTGGGGGTACCTGTTTGGGTTAATATAGAGAACAGTGTCGCTGCTATGGCGGTGGCATGGCTCAACGGAGTCAATCGGGACGAGTTGCGTCACGGTCTGCTCTCGTTCGCCGGCGTGTGGCGTCGTTTCAACCGTCATCTCAATACGCCGGAGATTGTTTATATTGACGACTATGCGCACCACCCGACGGAGATTCAAACTTCGATCGATTCCGTGCGCCGTATCTATCCGAATCGCCATTTTATCGGTATTTTCCAGCCGCACCTCTACACTCGCACGCGTGATTTCGCCGATGAGTTTGCTCGTGTGCTGTCCACGCTCGATGAGGTCATCTTGTTGCCTATCTATCCCGCTCGTGAGCAGCCCATCGAGGGGGTCAGTTCCGGTATGTTGCTGCAGGCTATCACCTGCGAGCGCAAGAGCCTTGTGGAGAAGGATGAGTTGGTCGATTTCCTTAAGACCAAGATTCAGGAGGCAGGCGGTCCCGTGGTAGTGATGACCATCGGTGCGGGCGACATCGATCGCCTTGTTCCCGCCATCAAGTCAGGCCTCTCCACCCTCCTCCCCACTTCTGAAAATAAGACTACAAAATAGGCACAAATCCCGAACCACTCCCGAACCAACTCCATACATGCCCCGTATTGCTCGCATCATATTGCTCTCGGTATTCGCTACATTTTCCGTAGCGGTGCTTACCTGTGGCGTTATCTGCGGCCGACATCATGTATCCTATCCCCGTACGCAAGCCCTCGATATCCGCATCTCCGACCTTGACGATCGCCAATATGTCAGCACGCCGGAGCTTACCGATTGGCTACAACAGCACGGGTTGCATACGGTCAATGTGCCTATCGAGGAGGTGGATTTGCAGGCTATCGAGAACACCGTCCGTACCCACCCTATGGTTCGCACGGCGGAGTGCTATCTCACGCCCCGCAGTGTGGTGCGGATTACCCTTACCCAGCGTATCCCTCTCCTTCGGGTCACCACGGCCACCGAGAGCTATTATATCGACACCGACCGAAAGCCGATGCCGGTACGCTCCACCATCACCACTCCCGTTCTCAATGTACGGGGCAGTGTGGGCCGACAGATGGCGACCACTACCCTTGCCGACTTCGCCGAGTGGTTGCAGGACCACCGCTATTGGCGTGAGCGAGTGAGCTATGTGCAGATTAAGAATCCCCAGGAAATCTATATTGTCCAGTCGCACCACGAGGGAGCCATCCTGTTGGGTAGCATGGACAACTATGCCCACAAGCTCAACAAGGCCCGCACTTTCTACGAGCAGGGAGGCGACACGCTGGGCAGCCATCCCTATCGGGAGATAGATGTACGATACACAGGACAAGTAATAGGACGGAAATGAGTTTTTGGAAAAAGTCATCGAAGAATAATAGCAACCGCCCTCTTCCATTGGTTGCCATTGATATGGGCAGTAGCGAGCTCCGTGCCATTGCGGCCGAGCCGGCAGGCGACGACCGCTTCCGTATTTTGGGCGTCGAGTCCCTGCCTTACGAGAGTTGTTGCATCGAGCGGGGTGTCATCACGCAGCACTTGGCGATGGCTTTTCATCTCAAAAAAGTGATCAAACTCTTGTCCGGTCGCATTGGGGTGACCGAAATTTCCCGTGTTCTCATCTCATGGGGCGGTCGAGGCGTCATGTATACGGATACCACCATTCGCCGCAAGTTGCAGAACCGCGCCATCACGCTGAAGGATCTCGACGAGTGTGGCCAAGAGTGCATCGACAAGAGCAGCACCAAGCGTATGTTGGGTCTTGCCGCCGTCCCGCATTATTTTATCAACGACAACGAGTCGCCTTGTTACGGAGAGCCACAGTTGGGCAGCCGATACAATAGTTTGCGTGTCCTGTATTATTCCTTTTACGGGCCCAAAGAGATACGCGAGAACACCTACAGTTGTTTCGCCACCATCAAATCGATTCAGATCGAGAATGCGTTCCTGCGCAGCGAGGCCTTGCTTTCCGCTTTTGCGGCCACCGATGGCGAAAAGGTCTTAGACGAGGGCTGTGCCGTGTTGGATTTTGGGGCGGAGACCACCACCCTTTTCCTCTACAAGGGTTCTTCTTACCTTTGCTACCAAGTCTTTGAGCAGGGTGGTGCCGACATCACGGAGCACCTTTCCGGCCATTTCAATATTCCTTTCAAGGACGCCGAATTGCTCAAGTGCAAGTATGGTGTCGCTTGTCCTGACTATGTCGAGCAAGACAAAACTATCACCATCAACTACGCCGACGGCACTCGCCGTTGCATCTCATTCACCGATGTTGCGTTGCAGATAGAGGTAGCGCTTAAAACCACTCTTGCCCCTATTTATAAGCTTTTGAACTCCCACGAGGATCAAGTCACTCGCCTCTATATCACGGGCGGTGGCAGTATGTTGGGCGGGTTGGATCAATACCTGCAGACCGGCACCTCGATTCCGGTTCTCTTCGGCAGCCACGAGTCGGTTTTAGCCCCTGATAGCGATGACGCATACTATACGCCCACCTATTCTGCGCTGATGGGTATGCTTCTTTTGGGTCAGGAGCAACGCGACCTTCGCGGCACCGACAGCTATGTTGTCAAGGGAATTTTCGATAAGATTCGCAACACATTAACCAATACGCTGGACACTGCCGTAGACATATTCAGCGGAACCAATAACTACTAAAAATCTTTCTATATGAGCGATAACGAAATCATATCCATTCCGTTGGAGATTACCACCAATAGCATCATCAAGATTGTCGGTGTCGGTGGGGGTGGCGGCAACGCCGTCAACGAGCTGTACCAACAGGGCAGCCTCACGGATGTCTCGTTTATGGTCTGCAATACCGATTTGCAGGCTATGGAGAAGCTTAGTGTCCCCAACAAGCTCCAGATTGGTTTCGAGGGATTAGGAGCAGGCGGCGACCCCGACAAGGCACGCAATTTGGCGGAAGAGAGCCGCGAGGACATCAAGAATGCCTTGAGTGACGGCACCAAGATGGTCTTTATCATCGCCGGAATGGGTGGTGGTACGGGTACCGGTGCATCGCCTATCATTGCCGAGATAGCGCAAGAGTTGAATATTCTCACGGTGGCTATCGTCACGCTTCCTTTTGCTTTCGAGGGCGAAATTAAGATCCGCAAGGCTATGACGGGAGCAGCGAAGTTGGCAGAGCATGTCGATGCGTTGCTCATGATGAACAACGAGAAATACATTATGGTCGACGAGGATATGGATATGGCGGTCGCTTTCCAATGTTCAAACGAATTGATTGGCAAGGCAGCGAAATCCATCTCCGACATCATTACCCGCGTGGGCGTTATCAACACCGACTTCAACGATGTCAAGAAGACGCTTGCCAAGAGTGGTATTGCCATCATCGGCGAAGGCGTTGCCGGCGGCGATAACCGTTTCTCCGATGCCGTCGAGCAAGCGATTCACTCGCCTCTTATGAGTTCCGTCAATATACAATACGCCACTCGCCTTTTGTTCCATATCTATTGCTCCCACGACCGAACGCTCAAGATCAAGGAAACACGCCAGATCAACGACTTTGTCAGCCAAATGAGCAAGCGTGTTGAGGTACAATGGGGTTGGGGCTACGACGATGACTTGGGCGATGAAATGCGTGTCACAATCGTCACCGCAGGCTATGGCCGTTCCGGCATTCCGGTTTTGGATGAAAACGACACCACCGGTATCAGTATCGACGAGGCGATCGACCGTGCTTACGAGGGCACTCCTTTCGTGCGCGAAGACGCCGATCGTCCCCGTACGGATGAGGGCGGCAACGCGCTCACCTTCGATTTTGGTTCCGATACGCTCTTCGGCTCTGCGCAGCAGTCCTCTGCTGCCGCTGCCGATTCCCACCCCGCAGCAGAAGTTTCAGAGTCTGCTGCCGCAGCTTCTCAGTCCACAACAATTTCTCAGCCCGCCGCCGAAAAAAAGGATGCAAAACCGGCAGATTCCCGAACCACTCCCGAAGGAACTTCTGTTAATTCCCGAACCACTCCCGAACCATCTCCTGTTAATTCCCGAACCACTCCCGAACCATCTCCTTCAGAAGGCATTACTATCGAGGTAGGTATCTCCAACCCATCGGCTACCTCTCCCGATAGCGCACCCCACCCCTCCACTCCTTTCCACAGAGGTTGGCGCCGTTGAGTGCGAGCCTTTGCCCACAAAACCCCTTCACACGCCCTATATTTCCCTATATAGACCCATACAAAACCCTTCACACGCTCTATATTTTCCTATTATAGACTCATATAAAACCCTTTTACACTACATTACTTATGTCCGACAACAACGAAATTGATCTCTACGAATTTCTACAGGATTGCACCCATTGGGTAAAGCGACTCTGCAAGGCCGTTGTACGCTTCATCCAGGGCTTCCTACGCCTCTGCGTTCGCAAGTGGTGGATAGTATTGCCCATCATCCTTTTGGCAGTTGGAGCAGCGCTCTATTACAGCCGTCTCGACAACCGCACCTACAAGGTCAATGCCATAGCGGTTCTCAATGGTTTCTCCACGACGCAGTTTGAGCAAGTGTTCAGCCCGCTGTACAGCACCGACGACACGCTCTTTGTCTACATGCAGGTTCGGCCGGATGAGCCCATTATGCGCTATATCTCCGACAAGACCATCTCTCGTCCCCGCACCTTCTCGGTTATTGACTACAACTGCGATTCCACTATCGACATGGTGGACTATAAGCATAAGATAGCAGTAGGCGACACCACCATTATGCACGACCATATAGCCATGCAGTTCCGTATCAAGCGCCGCAACATCAGCAAGCTCCCGGAGGTCACAGAGGCGCTCATGACTTATCTCAATTCCAACCCGACCCTTCAGTCGGCTTACGAGGCATACCTGCCCACGCTGGATCGAGAGGTGCGTTTCAACCACGACCAGATTGAGAAGTTGGACAGCCTCACTTCGGCTTTCTATTTCAACAACAACCCCTCCGAGCAGTTGTTTTACAAGAACACCAAAGACGGCGAGGGCATCTTCTTGGGTGAGCGTCGTATCCATCTGTTCCTCGACAACATCTATGCGCACATCGCTCACACAGGCGTGGTAGACCAGCGCAAACAGCTTGCCACGGCGCCGGTTGTCTTGGTTAATAATTTTGTTATCGACCCCAAGCCCGTCAACCCGCCTCTCAAATGCGTAGTTTTGTTTGGCTTATTCGGTTGGCTTCTGGGTGCCTTCATTGCTCTTATCATTGAGCAGCGCAAGTCCATCGCCGCCTGGCTCAAATAATCGCCATGCGCAATGCACAAGCAATAAGTTACAAGCAATAATGAGCTATGCAATGAGCAAATAAGCCATACAATAAAGCCCATAGCAACAAAAAAGCGGTCGCCTACCCTCGTAAGCGACCGCTTTTTATTCCTTCTTCGTCGTATTCTTATCCCTTTTTCGTCTTATATCTCCCCCAAACCTTCTTCCCAACAAAATAGACGATTGCCACACCGAGCAGGGCGAGAATAATCACGCTCAACTCGTGGCTGTATTGATTGATGAGGTCTGCCTGCCCGTGGGCAATATAGCCCAAGAGTGCCAGCACGCAGTTCCACGCAAACGCCCCCAAGAAAGTATAGAGCAGGAACCACCCGAAATGCATACGCGCCAATCCCGCAGGAATACTGATTAGCTGTCGAATGCCCGGTATGAGCCGTCCGATGAAGGTGCTCACCTTGCCGTGGTCGTTGAAGTACTGCTCCGCTTTCTGCACCTTCTCGCTGCTGAGCAAGCAAAGATGCCCCAATCGGCTGTCGGCGAACTTATAGATAATCAGTCGCCCGAGCCATACGGACAGCCCGTAGTTAATGATTGCCCCGAGCATAGCCCCCACGGTGCCGAACAGCACAATCAGCAGCACATCCACTAAGTAGTTGCCGCTCATATTCAGCGGGCTGGCAGGGTCTGCTGCCACATAGACGGCGGGCGGGATAACCACCTCGCTCGGAAACGGGATAAAAGACGACTCAATCGTCATCAACGCCGTGATAGACGCATAGTTCATGTGTGCGGCATACCACGCCGTAACGCTCTCTACAAAGGTCATGGCAGGGGCTTATTTGGCAAGGAGTTCACGCACTTTGGTACTGATGGCTTTGCCCTCGGCACGCCCTGCCAACTTCTTGGTTGCCACACCCATTACCTTGCCCATATCTTGCGGGCCTGCTGCGCCTACCTCGGCGATAATGGCAGCCACCTCTTGGGTCAGTTCCTCTTCGCTCAACATAGCGGGCAGGTACTGCTCAATGATCTTGCACTGCGCCAACTCATCCTCAGCGAGTTCCGCACGGTTGGCATCGATATACATCTGTGCCGACTCCTTACGCTGCTTTACCATCTTTTGGAGTATCTGCAGTGCCTTGTCGTCGTGCAGTTCGCCGTCGCCTCCTTTGGCGGTCTTTGCCTCCAAGAACTCTTTCTTTATTCCGCGCAGCGCATCGAGCGCCACCTTATCTTTGGCGAGCATCGCTTTCTTGATATCCTCGCTCACTTGGTCAAATAGATTCATAATCGTAGTTTTCGTACTTTTCGTAGTTTCCGTAGTTTGCGCTACGCTCGTACTTTGCGTAGTTTGCGTAGTTAAAAATCAGCGGCGGCAGGGTATTCCCTTTGCCGCCGCCGATTGTGTTAGTGCAGGAATATCAGTTGTGCGAGTATGTATACCGGCAACAAGATAATCAGCGAGAACTTATACATGTATGCAAAGAAGGACGGCATCTTGATGTTGTTCTCCTCCGCAATGGCTTTCACCATGAAGTTAGGTCCGTTACCAATGTAGGTCATCGATCCGAACATAACCGCACCCAACGAGATAGCCTTCAGCAGTATCTCCGGAATACCGGCCACGAAACTTGTCCCCTCGAATACGCCGTCTACCATTCCGGCAGCGGCAGCCGCCAAAGACTCGGGCAGACCGCTTGCTACGCCGTGGAAGGCAACTGCGGTAGGCGTGTTATCCAAGAACGACGAGAGCATACCCGTTGCGTAGTAGAAATGCCACGGCTCGGTCAGTCCGAGGCTCGCTGCATTGGCTTTCAGGTATGCCAGCGCAGGCGTCATCGTGGTAAAAATACCAAGGAACAGCACTGCCACCTCGATAATCGGGTCCCACGAATACTTGTTGAGGTCGTAGCGCACCTCTTTCTTGGTGGTGAAATAGCTCAGCAGCGTCAGGGCTACCAGCACAATCTCACGCAAGAACTTCACCCACAGCGGCGCATCTTCCTCGCCCATTTGAGGAATAAAGCCTTCGTTGATGAATGCCACACTCAAGATAACGCCCAGCAGATAGACGAAGTTGATACCGCCTTTCAACTGCATAGGCACTTTCTCACGAGCGTCGGCACTCAGCGCCGTCCAATCCTCTTTCTTGTAGAAGTAGGTATCCATGCAGAAATAGATAATCAGCAGCAGACCGCCTACAAATGCCCACTCAGGCAGCAGGTGCATGAACCAGGTGAAACTTGCGCCACGCAAGAAGAGCATAAACAATGGGGGGTCTCCGAGCGGGGTCAGCAGACCGCCGCAGTTTGCCACCAAGGCGATGAAAAACAGAATGGTATGAACAGTGTGCTTACGCTGTTGGTTCGTCGTTATCAGCGGACGAATCATCAACATAGCCGCACCCGTCGTGCCCATCACACTCGCCAACGCCCAACCGAGCGCCAGAAGGCCGGTGTTCACAATAGGCTTTGCTTTGATATCACCGCTGATATGAATACCACCCGTGATAACAAAGAGCGCCAACAACAGAATAATAAAGGGAATGTAGTCAAACACTACTTGATGTTCCAAGTCGTGCGCCATGCCGCCCATCACGAGGCAGACTGCGGTGGGGATACCCAACACGAGCGAAACAATCAGTTTGTTGACATTCTTCTCCCAGAACTTCTCTGCCACTATCGGACCGATAGCAATCGCAAGCAGCATAATACCGAACGGTATCATACTCCACGCGCTATGCACAAATTGTTCCATAAAAAGAAATTTTGTCAGTTAATTTTTTAGTTTATATTGGTTGTCGTTGTTTCCAATTAACAATTAA
>CAVKVE010000018.1:21353-28349 GCA_963659655.1 Bacteroidaceae bacterium
AACGCCGTCGTTAGGCTGCAAATACTGTGCCAAATCAGTCTAATTTCAGCACCGCCAAGAACGCCTTTTGCGGCACTTCCACATTGCCTATTTGCTTCATGCGCTTCTTGCCTTTTTTCTGTTTTTCGAGCAGTTTGCGCTTACGGCTCACATCGCCGCCGTAGCACTTCGCAAGCACATCTTTGCGCACCTGTTTCACCGTCTCACGAGCAATAATTTTCGCCCCTATAGCCGCCTGAATGGCGATGTCGAATTGCTGACGAGGCAACAGTTCTTTCAACTTCTCGCACATCTTTCTGCCGAAATCGACCGCATTATCTCGGTGCGTCAAGGTCGAGAGCGCATCCACCTGCTCGCCGTTGAGCAGGATGTCCAGTTTCACGAGGTTCGACGGGCGGAACCCGTTCTGATGCCAGTCGAAGGATGCATAGCCTTTGGAGATACTTTTCAGTTTGTCGTAGAAGTCGATGACTATCTCTCCCAGCGGCATATCAAACAGCAGTTCCATACGGTCGCCGGAGATGTATTCTTGCTTAACAAGTTCGCCCCGCTTCGAGAGGCAAAGCGTCATAATCGGGCCGATAAAGTTACTCGTAGTGATAACGCTCGCGCGAATATAGGGTTCCTCTATGCGGTCTATCTCTGTCAGGTCGGGCATACCGGCGGGGTTGTGCACCTCCACCATCGTGCCGTCCTTGCGGTATACATTATAACTCACATTCGGCACGGTGGTAATCACATCCATGTTGAATTCCCGGTCGAGCCGCTCCTGCACAATCTCCATGTGGAGCAGCCCGAGGAATCCGCAACGAAAGCCGAAGCCCAATGCGATGGACGACTCCGGCTGAAAGGTCAGACTTGCGTCGTTCAGTTGCAGTTTTTCGAGGCTCGCCCGCAGGTCTTCATAGTCCTCTGCTTCAATGGGATAGACGCCCGCAAAGACCATGGACTTCACTTCCTCAAAACCCTCAATGGCTTTCTCGCAGGGTCGTGCCACATGGGTAATCGTATCACCCACACGCACCTCGCTCGAAGTCTTTATGCCCGAAATGATGTACCCCACATTGCCCGCCGAGATGGTCTGACGCGGCTGCATATCGAGTTTCAGCACGCCTATCTCGTCGGCGTCATACTCCTTGCCCGTATTCACAAAACGCACACGGTCGCCCGAATGCAGCGTGCCGTTTATTACCTTGTAGTATGCAATAATGCCACGGAAACTATTGAATATCGAGTCAAATACCAAGCACTGCAAGGGCGCATCGGGGTCTCCTTTCGGGGCAGGAATGCGGTCGATGATGGCATCGAGTATCTCCGGCACCCCGTCGCCCGTCTTTGCCGAGCAGCGCAGTATCTCCTCCCGCTTGCAGCCAATCAAGTCGATTATCTCGTCCTCCACCTTGTCGGGCATGGCGGAATCCATGTCGCACTTATTCATCACGGGGATGATTTCCAGGTCGTGTTCCAGCGCCATGTATAGGTTGCTAATCGTCTGTGCCTGAACGCCTTGCGACGCATCCACCACCAGCAATGCTCCCTCGCAGGCGGCTATGGAGCGGCTCACTTCGTAGGAGAAATCGACATGCCCCGGGGTATCTATCAGGTTGAGCGTGTAGCCCTTGTGCTGCATCTGTATGGCGTGGCTCTTAATGGTGATGCCTCGCTCTTTTTCGAGTTCCATATCGTCGAGCACTTGGTTCTCCATGTCTTTTTTGTCCACCGTTCCGGTGAGTTCCAACATGCGGTCTGCCAAGGTACTTTTACCATGGTCAATATGCGCGATAATGCAGAAATTGCGTATTTTATCCATACAGTTGCTTTCGTTTTTTGGTTATCCTACGGTGCCTTCCAACGACACTTGTAGCAGTTTTTGTGCCTCTACGGCAAATTCCATGGGCAGTTTGTCCATCACCTCTTTGGCGTATCCGTTCACTATCAGTCCCACCGCATCTTCTACGCTGATGCCACGCTGTTGGCAGTAGAACAGTTGCTCCTCGCTTATTTTTCCCGTTGTGGCTTCATGTTCTACGGTGGCCGTCGGGTTGGCTATTTGCATATCGGGGAAGGTGTGTGCCCCGCATTTGTCGCCCAATAGTAGCGAGTCGCATTGGCTGAAGTTTCGTGCGTTTTCCGCGTTTTGACCTACTTTCACCAGTCCTCGATACGAGTTCTGACTATGTCCGGCGCTGATACCTTTGCTCACAATGCGCGAGCGGGTGTTTCGCCCGATGTGGATCATCTTCGTTCCGGTGTCAGCCTGTTGATAGTTGTTGGTCACCGCCACCGAGTAGAACTCGGCTGTCGAGTTATCGCCTTTCAGGATGCAGCTCGGGTACTTCCAGGTAATGGCAGATCCGGTTTCCACCTGTGTCCAACTCAGGCGAGCATTTTCGTGTGTTATGCCTCGTTTGGTCACAAAGTTGTAGATACCGCCCTTGCCGTCTTTGTCGCCGGGGTACCAGTTTTGCACCGTCGAATACTTCACTTCGGCGTCTTTGTGTACCACGATTTCCACGATGGCGGCGTGTAGCTGATTCTCATCCCGCATCGGTGCCGTGCAGCCCTCCAGATAGCTCAGGTATGCTCCCTCATCGGCCACGAGCAGCGTGCGCTCAAATTGTCCCGTGTTGCCCGCATTGATACGGAAATAGGTGCTCAGTTCCATCGGGCAGCGCACTCCTTTCGGAATATAGACAAACGACCCGTCGGAGAACACCGCCGAGTTGAGTGCCGCATAGAAGTTGTCCGAGTACGGCACCACCGAACCCAAGTACTGACGCACCAAGTCGGGGTATTCGCGCACGGCTTCCGATATCGAGCAGAAAATGATTCCTTTTTCCGCCAGCGTTTCCCGGAAGGTGGTCTTCACCGACACCGAGTCCATCACAGCATCCACCGCCATATTTCCGGCGAGCGCAGCCCGTTCCTCCAAGGGGATACCGAGTTTGTCGAAGGTTTTGGCCACTTCGGGGTCAATTTCTTTCTTGTCCTCCGTATTGTGCGCTTTTGGGGCGGCATAGTACGAAATGGCCTGAAAATCAATCTCCGGAATATCCAAGTGCGCCCAAGTCGGCACCTTCATGGTCAGCCATTTGCGGTATGCTTTCAGTCGAAATTCGAGCAGCCATTCCGGCTCATTTTTTTTGGCGGAAATGGTACGGATTACCTGTTCGTTCAGTCCGCGCGAGAGTATGTCGGTTTCCACTTCGGTTGTGAAGCCGTATTTATACTCGCCGTGCGTAATATCTTCTAATATCTCGTTTTCTTTTTCCATGTCTGTTTCGGATTTTTTTACCGATCTTTCTTTTTCCGAATTACTACTGTTGCAATAAAATGATAAGAAAGCATTTCGTTTTTTTATGCCCATTTTCTTCCATTTTTCTTGCCGCTTTGCGGCTTATGCAATCTCCTGCTCGCTATGCTTGCGAAATACGGAGAACAGTCCAAATCGAAAAAATCAAAGAATACTTTAAGTATATACATATCAACTATTTACAACGGCACTGCTATGATTCGTCGCAATAGCATTTTTCCGGATTTTTCTAACTACACATCCGTATTGTAAAATACCAAAAAGAACCGCCAAATTGACGGTTCTTGTGGAGGTCGGTAGCAGATTCGAACCGCTGTCCCCGGTTTTGCAGACCGGTCCCTAACCACTCGGGCAACCGACCATTACGTTATTTTCTTTTCAGCTCACAGCCCCATTTTATTCCGTACAACTCTCTCCCTTTTATTCCAAGTCTCCTCCTTATTCCAAGCCCCCTTTTTTTCATCCGCACCCCTAAGGAGAACGCCCCTGTGAGTATGCTCTGCTGAAAAGCGGTTGCAAAGGTACTACAAAACTTTCAATTACACAAATTTTTCGCAAAAAAGACCGAAAAAACTTTCTGCGCCCATACTCAACCCAATAAAAACAATTCCACAAACACCCAAAAAAACAAAAATGGGCGGTCGGCATTTCTGCCCCCGCCCATTTCGTATCTATAGTTGCTCAGCCGAGCCGTTTGCTTAGAGTTGTACGCCCAATGCGTTGTACTCTACGCCGTTCTTGCTGATTACCAGCTGACCATTGCGGATCACCTTCGTTGCTTTTGCGTTAGCAGCCTCTACGTTCTCCACCGCGGTCTTTGCCGGTGCAAAGGTGATGTTGTATTGGCATGCGGTGCTCGAAATCAGCGTAGCGGTGAACGAGTTGTCCGCAGCCAGCGTCAGTTTCACATCCACAATCGTTATCAATGCGTAGGTCGTCATGTCGGCTAAATAGCTGTAGGAGCTACTGTTCATATTCACAATCTCGTCGGTTGTGTAGGTTCCGGCTCCGTCTGCATAGACCAGCAGGCTCAGCGCATAAGCATCCGTTTCTGCCGAGAATGCAGTGACTTCGTAGGCGGAATAAGTATCTGCATCCACATCTCCGTCCGTAAAGTCGATGTTTACCGTCGAGGTCGGGGTCGGTACATAATTTTTCAGCACGATGTGGTAGATGTTGCCGTCTTTTGCCATCAGCGAAGCCTCCACAATCGTGGTGTCGCCCTTTGTCGAAGCGGTCACCGTGTTGCTTTCGTACGATTTGAAGGTTACTTTGGTTTCCGTAGTCCCACTCAGCAGGTACAAACCGGTGTAGTTATAGTCAATCGCTGCATTGGCAAATGTACCAATCAGTTTCGAGGTGTTCACACAAATACTTGCGTAATAGTTGTCATCCTCGCCAATAATTTGGAAGTACGGATCCGATGTATAGCCTGTTCCGTCCGATAGCGTACTTGCATTCTCCACTACCACCTCAATCGTGTTTCCGGTAGGAGCAAACGGAGCATCATCCAGCTCAATAAAATAACTACTTACTAATCCGTACCGATAATACAAGTATGCCATATAGTCGATAGCGTCTATTTCATCTGCTGCATAGAGAACATCGTACTTATAGGTAGTGCCGTTCTTGCATACCGCACTCAGCACAAAGTGATAGCTCGCCGATGCGGTTTCATACGATATAGCAAGTGTTCCGGAAGTGACATCCGTGGTATCGCCGTCGGCAACCACCACTTCACCTTCTACCAAAGCGTAGGTACCTGCAATTTTGCTGCTATCCTCCGGTGCTTTCACCATTACATAGGCCGATGTATTATCTCCATCATAGAAACCAAATTCATACAAAGAAATTCCATCCTCAAAAAAAGTCCCCTCAATGAATACTGCCTGAATATAATCAGCCACAATCGAGTCGTTCTTCACGGTAGCAGGAGCTTTCTTTACGCCGTTTGCCTTAGCAGGTGTCAAACGAGCCAAGCCGAAGTTTGCCTCTACGGCAGGAGCCTCAGCTGTTTTTGTTGCATTCTTTGCGCTCCGCAGAGGAAGCACAGGAGCAGCTGTTGCGCTCAGTACCAACGCTGCAGCGCAGAAAAGAGATAGAATTTTTTTCATACCTTATTTTGTTAAATGAATAATTATACTATTTATCGCCTGCAATTTGCACCACATAAACCGTATATTTATGCAAATCGAAAGCGCTCAGACCAAATACGCTGCAAAAGTACAACAATTATCTCGTATCACAAAATTTTTGCTCAAAAAACCAACAAAAAAAAAGAGACTCCCTTTCGAGAATCTCTTTTTTTGTATAAAGTTTCCGACTAATTTAGCCATTAACCTTAGCCATGTTGCAGGAGCACTTGTTCTCCCCATGGCAGGTTAATTTAGCCATTAACCTTAGCCATGTGAGCGATCAGGTCAAGAACCTTATTCGAGTAGCCGATCTCGTTGTCGTACCAAGAGATAACCTTTACGAAGGTATCGGTCAGATATACACCGGCGTTAGCGTCGAAGATCGAAGTCAGCGTGCAGCCGAGGAAGTCGCTCGATACCACTGCATCCTCAGTGTATCCGAGTACGCCCTTCAGTTCGCCTTCGCTAGCCTCTTTCATAGCAGCGCAGATAGCCTCTTTGGTAGCAGGCTTAGCCAAGTTTGCCGTCAGGTCAACAACCGATACATCCAGAGTCGGAACACGCATCGAGATACCGGTCAGTTTGCCGTTCAGTTCAGGAATAACTTTGCCTACAGCCTTAGCAGCACCGGTCGACGACGGGATGATGTTGCCGCTTGCAGCACGGCCACCACGCCAGTCTTTGAGCGACGGACCGTCAACGGTCTTTTGGGTAGCGGTGGTAGAGTGAACGGTGGTCATCAATCCGTTTACGATACCGAACTTGTCGTTCAGCACCTTAGCGATAGGAGCCAAGCAGTTGGTGGTGCAGCTTGCGTTCGAAACGAACTGCGTACCCTTTACATAGCTCTTCTCGTTTACACCGCAAACGAACATAGGGGTGTCATCCTTCGAAGGAGCCGACATAACAACATATTTAGCACCGGCAGCGATGTGAGCCTGAGCTTTCTCTTTGGTCAGGAAGAGACCGGTCGACTCAACAACGTACTCAGCAGCTACCTCGTTCCATTTCAGGTCAGCGGGGTTCTTGCATGCAGTAACGCGGATTTCTTTGCCATTAACGATGAGCTTACCACCGATCAGGTTGCCTTCTGCGTCCTTGTAGTCTTCGCCTTCGATAGTTCCCTCGAATTTGCCGTGCATGGTGTCGTATTTCAGCATGTATGCCAGATACGTTGCAGGGCAGAGGTCGTTGATACCTACAATCTCAATGTCGTTGCGAGTTTGAGCAGCACGGAACACAAAGCGTCCGATACGGCCAAAGCCGTTAATACCTACTTTTGTCATAATTATTTTGAATTAAAAGTGTTAATGAAAATACCTTTTTAGTACCTTGTCGGTGGTGTTACCTTGCCCACCTGTCGGCATTCTTTCGAGCCGACTTTTTCGTTTTCGGAGTGCAAAATTACAGAAATTCCACCATATACCGAAATTATTCTATATTTTGCCAATTTAGTTTTACAAATAGAGCCGCCATAGTGTCCGCTATGGCAGCCCTATTCCTATTTTCTATATGGTTCGCACCATCTCCGCTTGATAGGCTTTTTTT
>CAVKVE010000018.1:28574-30623 GCA_963659655.1 Bacteroidaceae bacterium
TGTGCGGCACGCAGGTCGTCTTCCTCTTTCTGTTTGGCGGCAATCTGTTCGTAGAGTGGTTTCACCTCTTCGGCAGCCGCAGCCACCAAGTTTTCCATCAGCCCCGTCACCTTCTCGTTGGCGGTATTCACCACCATGTTATATTGGTCGGGCATTTGTCCGTAGAACGACATACCCTGTTGGTGCGCCGACATCTCTTTCATACGACGCATCCACTCGTTTTGGGTCAGGAATACCGGCAGTGCATCTTTTGCCACCGACTCGAAACTAACCGAGTATTGGGTCTTTTCGCCCTTCGGCAGTTGGCTTTCGAAGCTGTAGCGCAGCGCATCTTCCTGCTCGGCGGTCAGCGTCACGGCCTGTTTGTCCTCTTTTAGGATCAGGTTCTCTATCACATCCGAATCCACGCGAACGAAACGAATGGCGTCTTTCTTGTCCTCGCCGTCGCCCATGCTCTTTTGTTCCATCTGCGACATGGCGTGTACATCCAGTTCGCCGTCCATCAGCAGCACGTCGTAGCCTTTTTCTTTCGCCCGCTCAATGTACGAGTACGAAGCGTCGGGGTCTTGCGTGTAGAGCAGTATCTCGTCGCCGTTCTTGTCGGTTTGGGCTTCTTTCACTTTGGCTTTGTATTCATCCAATGTGAAGTACTTGCCTTCCAAGTTTTTCAAGAGAGCAAATCCGATAGCCCGCTCATAGAATTTCTCATCGCTGAGCATACCGAATTGAATGAACATCTTCACGTCGTCCCACTTCTTTTCGAAGTTCTCGCGGTCGTTTTTGTAGAGTTCTGCCAATTTGTCAGCCACCTTTTTGGTGATATAGCCGCTAATCTTCTTCACGTTGTTATCGCTCTGCAAGTACGAGCGGCTCACATTCAGCGGAATGTCCGGCGAGTCGATCACACCGTGCAGCAGGGTCAGATACTCCGGCACAATGTTCTCCACCTCATCGGTCACATACACTTGATTGCAGTAGAGTTGTATCTTGTTGCGGTGCACATCCAGATTGTTCTTTATCTTCGGGAAGTACAGAATACCCGTCAAGTGGAACGGGTAATCCACGTTCAAGTGAATATGGAACAGCGGCTCCTCCATCTGCATGGGGTATAGTTCGTGGTAGAACTTGTCGTAGTCCTCATCGGTCAGGTCGGCAGGCTTGCGCATCCAGGCGGGGTTGGTATCGTTTATCACATTGTCCTCTTCGGTTTCCACCTGTTTGCCGTCTTTCCACTCTTTCTTCTTGCCGAATGCAATCTCCACAGGCAAGAACTTGCAGTATTTCTTCAGCAGTCCTTCGATGGTCGCATCCTCCAAGTATTGCTTGAATTCATCGTTGATGTGCAGCACGATGTCCGTACCCCGCTCCGATTTGATGGTGTCCTCCATCACATACTCCGGCGTACCGTCGCAGCTCCAATGCACGGCCTTTGCGTCCTCTTTGTACGATTGCGAGTAGATTTCCACCTTGTCCGATACCATAAACGAGCTGTAGAAACCCAATCCGAAGTGTCCGATGATAGCTTCTGCTTTGTCCTTATATTTATTGACAAACTCCTCCGCACCCGAGAAGGCAATTTGGTTGATGTATTTATCCACCTCTTCGGCGGTCATACCGATACCGTGGTCTTGTACGGTCAGGGTGTGTTTGTCTTTGTCTATCAGCACGCGCACCCGTGTGTCGCCTAATTCGCCTTTGAATTCGCCCACGCTTGCGAGGGTTTTCAGTTTTTGCGTCGCATCTACGGCGTTCGATATTATCTCACGGAGAAAAATCTCGTGGTCACTGTACAAGAATTTTTTGATAACGGGGAAAATGTTGTTCGATGTTACCCCAATGTTTCCTTTGCTCATAGTATATTTGTTTATTCGTTTCTGTTGGATTGTTTTTTATGGGTTGTGCCGTTTTTGTTAGCCCGCTTTCCGCTGATTCGCAACGGCGCACGCATTTTTTTCGACCGCACCCCACGACCTTCCGTAGTCAAAAACTTTGCCAAAGTCTTTTCTCTGCCATTTTGTCAGTCGCTTGCCCCCATACAGTTGCACAATC
>CAVKVE010000019.1:0-10485 GCA_963659655.1 Bacteroidaceae bacterium
TCCCTCCCCTCTCCGAGCAGGAAGCCATTGCGGCGTTCTTGGATACAAAGTGCGCGGAGATAGACCAACTGATCGCCCTCAAACAACAGAAGATAGACGAACTGCAGGACTACCGGAAGTCCCTAATCTATGAATATGTAACCGGCAAAAGAGCCATACCCTCCCCCACCCTATAAACCCCTTACGACATGGAAACAAAAGAAAAGAACTTCGAGGCCGACATAGAGCAATCGCTCCTACACGAAGGCGGCTACACCCAAGGCAACCTACAGACCTACGACCCCGCACGCGCCATCGATATGCCCGTGCTGATACGCTTTATCGCCGACACCCAACCCAAAGCATGGGCGAGGTATCAGTCCATCTACGGCGAACAAGCGGAGAAACAACTCTACAAGGTGTTCGAGGACAGTGTGGAGAACTACGGATTGATACATGTGCTGCGCAACGGCGTGAAAGACCGAGGCATAGAACTCCGTTTCTGCTACTTCGAGCCTGCCTCCCACCTAAACGACGACCTCGTGGACAAATACCACAAGAACATCCTGACCGAGACCCGACAGTTCTTCTACTCCACCGAGAACCGCAACTCCATTGATATGGTACTCTCGCTGAATGGCATTCCCATAGTGGCACTCGAACTCAAGAACCAACTGACGGGACAAAGCGTAGCCGACGCGAAACGGCAATACATGCACGACCGAGACCCCAAAGAACGGCTGTTCCAACGCAACAGGCGCGTGCTGGTATGCTTCTGCGTTGACCTATACGAGGCATGGATGACCACCGAACTGAAAGGCGAGAAGACCTACTTCCTGCCCTTCAACCAAGGCTCGAACGGCGCAGGGAACATAGGCGACGGAGGCAACCCCGCCAACCCCGACGGCTACGCCACCGCCTATCTATGGGAAAAGGTGCTGCGCCGAGATATGCTGCTCGCACTGCTGCAACGCTATATCAACTTCCAATCCACCGAACAAATCGTGCTGAACCCCTCGACGGGAAAGCAGATGAAATTAGTGGATAGCCGACTGATATTCCCCCGCTACCACCAATTAGATGTAGTAGAGAAATTAGTCCACACCACACAGGCATGCAAAGAGGGGCGGAACTTCCTTATCCAACACAGCGCAGGCTCGGGCAAATCGAACTCCATCGCCTGGCTCTGCTATCGGTTAGCCTCGCTGCACAACGCCGAAGACCAAGAGATGTTCCAAAGCGTATTCGTCATCACCGACCGACGCGTCCTCAACCGACAACTGCAAGAGACCGTCCTCTCGTTCGACCACAAATTGGGACAGATAGTAACCATCACGGACAAAGACAACTCCTCCGTACTGAAAGAGGCTATCAACGACAAGAAACGCATCATCATCACCACCCTGCACCGCTTCCCTATCATATACAAAGAATTAGACAACCATGCGGGGAAACGCTTCGCCATCATCGTAGACGAAGCCCACTCAAGCCAAAGCGGGAAGTCCGCCGAGAAACTGAAAGCCGCACTCGCCGACACCGACGAGGCACTGCGGGAAATGGCAGCATGGGAAGAGAAGACCGAAGAGCAGATAAAAGACGAGATGGACGAGATGACCGAGACCCTGCTCACACAAGGGCAACACAAGAACCTGTTCTTCTACGCCTTTACCGCTACCCCCAAGCCCAAGACCCTACAGACCTTCGGGCAGATAAACAGCGAGGGCGAATACGACGCCTTTCACCACTACTCGATGCGACAAGCCATAGACGAGCAGTTCATACTCGATGTGCTGAAGTACTACACCACCGTAGAGACCTCCTATGAGATAGCAAAGAAAGTGCCCGAGAACCCCGAATACCAAGAACCACCCGCCGCGCGTGCCATCCGTGAGTACCACGACAACCACCAATTCGTGCTGGAACAGGAAGTGAAAATCATGGTGGAGAAGTTCCGAGAGATTACACTAACCAAACTCGACGGGAAAGCCAAAGCCATGGTAGTAGCACCGAGCCGTGCGCACGCGCTACGATACCTGCTAATCATGCGCGACTACTGCAAGGACATGGGATACACCGATGTACACCCGTTGGTAGCCTTCTCCGGCGCGGTGGAGTACCAAGGCAAAACCTACACCGAGCCGCAACTGAACACCGTCAGCGAAGAAAGGAAAATAACCGAAAGCAACCTGCCACTCTGGTTCGGCTCCGACCTATACAATGTGCTTATCGTTGCCGACAAGTACCAAACCGGATTCGACGAGCCACGACTGCACACGATGTTTGTGAACAAAGGACTGCGGGGCGTGAAAGCCGTACAGACCCTATCGCGCCTCAACCGCTGCTGCAAAGGGAAAATAGATACTTATGTACTCGACTTTGTGAACAGTGCCGAGGGGATAGTGGCTTCGTTCAAGCCGTTCTTCGAGGACACACTACTCGCCGAGACCGTCGACCCCAACCTTGTCTATCACTACAAGACCGACATAGACAAGTTCCACCTATGGAACACCGACGACGAGGAGAAAGTGTACCAACTATACGCTGCCACCACACAAAGCAACAAAGACCTCGGCAAACTGGCAGGGGCATTCAAATCCACGATTGCGGCATACAACGAACTGGACGAGGAACGGCGGTTCGAAGTAAGGTCGCTGATAAAGAACTTCAACCGCTTCTACGCCTACATGGCGCAGGTAGTACGCACTTTCGACCGAGAACTATACAAGACCTATATCTACACCGAATTGCTCTACAAACTGCTGCCGAAGAACCCGCACGAGAAAGTGGAATTAGAGGACAAAGTGGCACTCATCAACAACAAACTGACCGAGACATTCTCCGGCTCACTCGAACTCAAACCCACCAAAAAAGACAAGACACTGACGCCGGAGAAAGCGGGAAAAGGCAAGTTGCCGGATGAAAAGACCGACCTGCTGAAGAACATCATCGACAAGATAAACCTGATGTATGCGGGCAAATTCACCGAAGCAGACCGCGTCATCGTAGAGACTATCTACAACCAAATGCAAGCCGCTGCCACCACCTCGCTGAAGCGACAAGCCAAGAACACGGATGCCAACATGTTCACCACCTCTATCTTCCCCAAGGAATTTGAGAAAGTAGCCATAGAGTGCTACACCAAACAGATGGACGCGTTTGCCAAACTGTTCGAGGACAAGGGGTTCTACGAACGAGTCATGAACGAGATGGCGAAGGCTATGTACCTCGACTTGAAGAACGGGAAGTAACAGACTCCCCCTAACCCCCTCAAGTGCACCCCACTGCGCAGGGGCTTGTGGGGACCCCGCGGAGAGGGGGGATGCAGATGCTCTGAAACCCCCTCCTTTGGAGGGGTTGGGGAGGTTGAATTACAAATTAAACAAGAAAGGGCTACCCTGTTTGGGCAGCCCTTTCTTTAATTAGAGATTAGATTCGTTCTTCGGACTATTCGTCATCGTCGTTGCCGTTGAGCGCATTCTCTGCTGCGTCACGAGCGGCTTGGATGGCAGCATACTCCTCCTTGTTGTGTACAGTGAGTTTGACGAAGTCGCGCGTACCCGTACCCGCAGGAATCAAGTTACCGCAGATCACATTCTCCTTCATACCCTCGAGCGTATCTACCTTGCCTTGAACGGCAGCCTCGTTGAGTACCTTGGTGGTCTCCTGGAACGAAGCAGCAGACATGAAGGACTTGGTACCGAGAGCCGCACGCGTGATACCTTGCAGAATCTGCTTCGCCGTAGCACACGCTGCCTCACGCGCCTCAACGACTTTCTTGTCGCGACGACGCAGGCTGGAGTTCTCGTCATGGAGACGGCGAGCGGTAACAATCTGACCCGGCTGCAGCAAATCGCTGTCACCCGCATCGGTAACCACTTTCTTGCCCCAGATACGGTCGTTCTCGTCCATAAAGTCCATCTTATCAACCACTTGTCCCTCGAGGAAGCGAGTATCACCCGCATCGAGAATCTCAACCTTGCGCATCATCTGACGCACAATAATCTCGAAGTGCTTATCGTTGATTTCCACACCCTGCATACGGTATACAGACTGTGCCTCATTGACAATATAGTCTTGAACGGCGGTCGGACCCTGAATAGCCAAGATGTCGTCGGGCGTAACAGCACCATCGGACAAAGCCACACCGGCACGCACATAGTCGCCCTCCTGAACCAAAATCTGCTTGGACAACGGAACGAGATAGGCTTTCTGCTCGCCAAGTTTGGAGGTAACGAACAACTCACGGTTACCACGCTTAATCTTACCGAACGATACCTCGCCATCGATCTCGGACACAATAGCCGGATTGGACGGGTTACGCGCCTCAAACAACTCGGTAACACGAGGAAGACCACCCGTGATATCGCCCGCCGTACCAAAGGCACGCGTAACGGTAAACAGCAAGTCGCCGACCTTCACCTCTGCGCCATCCGCATAAACGAGGCTCGCTTTAACAGGCAAGTTGTAAGTGCGGAGCACATTGCCATTGGCGTCCAAGATATGTGCCGAAGGCATCTTGGTCTTGTCCTTGGTATCGGTAATCGAAACCTCTTTCTTACCCGTCTGCTCATCGACATTGGTCTGCGCGGTAACGCCCTCGATAACATCCTCGTACTGCAGGCGACCGTCTTGCTCGATAACCACCGATGCCTTATACGGGTCCCACTCGCAGATGACCGTACCCTTGTCGTATTTCTGACCCGGCGTAACGAACAACTTCGAAGCGTAAGGGATATTGAAGGTAGTCAGCACCACGCCCGTCTTCTCGTCCTTGAGTTGCATCTCGTTCAGACGACTTACCACGATGACATCACCTGCCTCGGTGGTAACGGTACGGAGGTCCTCAATCTCGATAATACCCTCACGAGGAATAGCGTAGGTATTCTGCGTAGCGGCATTGCCTGCGACACCACCCGAGTGGAAGGTACGAAGGGTCAACTGCGTACCCGGCTCACCGATGGCCTGCGCAGCGATGACGCCGACCGCCTCACCTTTCTGCACCATCTTACGCGATGCCAAGTTACGGCCGTAGCACTTAGCGCAAACACCATGCTTCGACTCGCAAGTGAGCACCGAGCGGATTTCTACCTCCTCGATACCTGCAGCCTCGATAGCCTCGCACGCTGCCTCGCGAATTTCCTCGCCGGCGGCTACAATCAGATTGCCGTCCAAATCGTGAATATCGTGCACCGATACACGACCCAAAATACGCTGCGTCAGTGTAGCCACCACGGTATCGTTCTGTTTGATAGCGCGTGCCGTCAAGCCACGGAGCGTACCGCAGTCCTCCTCGTTGATGATGACATCGTGCGACACATCGACCAAACGACGAGTCAGGTAACCCGCATCCGCCGTCTTCAATGCGGTATCTGCCAAACCCTTACGAGCACCGTGGGTAGAAATGAAGTACTCCAACACGGACATACCCTCTTTGAAGTTCGAAAGAATCGGGTTCTCAATCGTCTGACGACCCTCATTCGAGCCTGCCTTTTGCGGCTTCGCCATCAGACCACGAACACCTGCCAACTGCTTAATCTGCTGTTTGTTACCACGGGCACCCGAATCCATCATCATGTATACGGAGTTGAAACCTTGGTCGGCTTCCTGCATGTGCTTCATCAGCACATCCGTCACCTCGGTATCGACTTTGTTCCAAGCGGCAATCACATTGTTGTAACGCTCGTCGTCGCCCATCTCACCGAAGTTGTACATCTCGGTAATGTTCTCAACCTCCTCGTTACCCTTAGCAATGATACCCGTCTTTTCTTCCGGAATCAAGATATCGTTCAAGTTGAAGGACAGACCGCCACGGAATGCCTTGTAGTAACCAAGGTCCTTAATATCATCCAAGAATTGCGCCGTACGAGCCACACCGCAGGTCTTAATAACCTTCGAGATAATCGACTTAACCGCACCCTTCTTCATGACCACATTCTGGTAGCCCACCTCAGCCGGAACATATTGATTTACCAATACACGACCCGGAGTGGTCTCAATAATGTGGTTCACCGGCTTGCCATCTACGACATCGTCCAGACGAACCTTCACCTTGGCGTGAATATCCACGCGACCCTCGTTGAGCGCAATGATAGCCTCCTCTGCAGAGTAGAATATCAAGCCCTCGCCACGAACGCCCGTGCGCTCTTTGGTGATATAGTACAAACCGAGAATCATATCCTGCGAAGGCACCGTGATAGGATTACCATTCGCCGGGTCAAGAATATTGTGCGAGCCGAGCATCAGCAGTTGTGCCTCCAAAACGGCTTCGTTGGACAGAGGCAAGTGAACCGCCATCTGGTCACCATCGAAGTCGGCGTTGAATCCGGCGCATGCCAACGGGTGCAGCTGAATAGCCTTACCCTCAATCATCTTCGGCTGGAATGCCAAGATACCATGACGGTGCAAGGTCGGCGCACGGTTCAGCAATACGGGGTGTCCTTCCATCACATGCTCCAATATCTCGTAGATAACGGGCTCACGGCGGTCGATAATCTTCTTGGCCGATTTAACGGTCTTGACGATACCGCGCTCAATGAGCTTACGAATGATGAACGGCTTATACAATTCCGCAGCCATCTCCTTAGGTAGACCGCACTCGTGCATCTTCAACTCCGGACCTACAACGATAACCGAACGAGCCGAATAGTCGACACGCTTACCGAGCAAGTTCTGACGGAAACGACCCTGCTTACCCTTGAGCGAGTCGCTCAACGACTTGAGCGGGCGGTTTGCTTCCGACTTGATAGCCGTCGTCTTACGCGAGTTGTCGAACAGCGAATCCACTGCCTCCTGAAGCATACGCTTCTCGTTACGCAGGATGACATCCGGTGCCTTGATTTCGATGAGTCGTTTCAGACGGTTGTTACGAATAATCACACGACGATAGAGGTCGTTGAGGTCGGAGGTAGCAAAACGACCACCATCCAACGGCACCAACGGACGCAATTCCGGCGGGGTAACAGGAATAACCTGCAGAATCATCCACTCCGGACGGTTCTTACCCTTCGATGCACGGAAAGCCTCTACCACCTGCAGACGCTTCAGAGCCTCCTGCTTACGCTGTACGGAGGTCGAAGTGCTGGCTTGGTCACGCAATTGGTAACTCAACGAATCCAAATCGATGGTAGCCAACAGATCATAGATTGCCTCGGCACCCATCTTTGCGATGAACTTATCGGGATCGCTGTCCTCCAACGACTCGTTGTTTTCGGGCAGGATGTCCATAATCTGTGCGTACTGTTCCTCATCGAGCAACATACGGTCTTCAATAGCGATACGATTCTTATCGTCCTTGTTCTTCTCGCCAATCTCCTGACCTGCCAAAGCGCCCGCCTTTACTACAACATATTTCTCGTAGTAAACAATCGAGTCGAGCTTCTTTGTCGGGATGCCCAACAGGGCAGCCATTTTGCTTGGCAGCGAACGAAGATACCAGATATGCGCTACAGGCACCACCAATTTGATGTGTCCCATGCGCTCACGACGCACCTTCTTCTCGGTAACTTCCACACCGCAACGCTCGCAGACGATACCTTTGTAACGAATACGCTTGTATTTACCGCAGTGGCACTCATAGTCCTTAGTAGGACCGAAGATACGCTCGCAGAACAAACCATCACGCTCCGGTTTGTAGGTACGATAGTTGATGGTTTCAGGCTTGAGCACCTCACCGCTGGAGAGGCGCATAATCTCATCGGGAGAAGCCAATCCAATGCTAATCCGAGTGAAACCGTTTTTCTTATTATCTTGTTTAAAAGCCATAATCGTGATTTATTATTCCAAAGTGATTGATAGTGCCAAACCTTGCAACTCGTGCAGAAGGACATTCAGCGATTCGGGGATACCCGGTGTCGGGAAGGACTCGCCCTTAACGATAGCCTCGTAGGTGCGTGCACGACCCGTCACATCATCAGACTTAACGGTCAGGATTTCTTGCAGCGTATGGGCAGCACCGTGTGCCTCCAACGCCCAAACCTCCATCTCACCGAAACGCTGACCACCGAACTGAGCCTTACCGCCCAACGGCTGTTGCGTAATCAAGCTGTACGGACCAATCGAACGCGCGTGCATCTTGTCGTCAACCATGTGGCCTAACTTCATGAAGTAGGTAACACCGACGGTTGCCATCTGGTCGAACGGCTCACCCGTCTCGCCATCGTACAACTGCGTCTTACCCGCACGCGGCAGACCTGCTTTGTCGGTCCACTCGTCCAACTGCTCCAGCGAGCAACCATCAAAGATAGGCGTTGAGAATTTCACACCGAGTTCTTGACCTGCCCAACCGAGCACAGCCTCGAAAATCTGTCCGATGTTCATACGCGAAGGCACACCCATCGGGTTCAGAACGATATCCACCGGCGTACCATCTGCCAAGAACGGCATATCTTCTACACGCACAATCTTGCTGACGATACCCTTGTTACCGTGACGACCGGCCATCTTATCACCTACGCGGATCTTACGACGCTTAGCGACATACACCTTTGCCATTTGGATGATACCGTTCGGCAGCTCATCACCAATCGTGAGGTTGAATTTGCGACGCTTCAAGTCCGCATCCATCTCCTTGAACTTCGCAATGTAGTTCATGATACATTGTGCAGTCAGTTGGTTCTTATGCTCATCCGAAGTCCAGCCTTCCAACATAACCGATTGGAAATCCAGCTGGCTCAAACGCTCTTTGGTGAAGTGTTGTCCCTTAGCAATCAGCTCAGTACCTACCGTATCTTTTACGGAGATAGCCGACTTGCCTTCGAGCAACTTAGCCAACTTGTTGATAAGGGTTTGGCGCAGTTCTTCGGTTTTTGCCTCGAACTCTGCATCCATCTTTGCGATGGTCTCCTTATCCTCCATCTTGGCCTTGCGGTCTTTGAGGGCACGCGTATAGAGCTTGCGGTCAATGATTACACCATCCAACGACGGGGTAGCTTTTAGGCTGGCATCTTTCACATCACCTGCCTTATCCCCGAAGATAGCCTTTAGCAACTTTTCTTCAGGCGATGGATCCGACTCTCCCTTAGGCGTAGTTTTACCTACGATAATATCACCCGGATTGATGTGTGCACCGATACGAATAATACCGTTCTCGTCCAAATCTTTGGTAGCGTCCTCGCTGACATTCGGAATATCCGAGGTGAATTCCTCCATACCGCGCTTGGTCTCACGCACTTCGAGCAATTGCTCAACCACATGCACCGAAGTGTACATATCCTCACGCACGATACGCTCGCTGAGTACGATGGCATCCTCGTAGTTGTAACCCTTCCAAGGAATGTAAGCCACCTTCAGGTTCTTACCCAGCGCCAACTCACCGGCTTGCGTAGCATAACCCTCCGTCAGGATTTGTCCCTTCTCTACCGTATCGCCCTTACGAACGATGGGGTGCAAGTCGATCGTGGTATTCTGGTTGGTTTTCTCAAACTTAGGCAGTTTGTACTCCTTCTCTGCCGAGTCGAACGAGATGAACTCTTCCTCCTCCGAGCGGTCGTACTTGATACGGATAACATCTGCATCTACATAGGTAACGACACCATTACCCTCTGCCTCAATCTGCGTACGGCTATCCTTAACCAATTGATCCTCAATACCGGTACCCACAATAGGTGCTTCGCTGGTAATCAACGGAACCGCCTGACGCATCATGTTCGAACCCATCAACGCACGGTGGGCATCATCATGCTCCAAGAACGGAATCAACGCAGCCGCTACCGAAGCAATCTGGCAAGGAGCGACATCCATCAAATCCACCTGCGAGGGCTCTACCACAGGGAAATCAGCCCCCAGACGCGACTTAACCTTGTTGCGGATAAACTTACCGTCCTTATCGAGCGGTGCGTTACCCTGCGCTACGATCTTCTCTTCCTCATCCTCTGCGCTGTAGTACTGAATATGGTTGTTATCCAAATCCACTACCCCGTTCTCTGCCTTACGATACGGCGTCTCGATGAAACCGAGGTCGTTGATCTTGGCATAGATACAGAGCGACGAGATAAGACCGATGTTAGGACCTTCCGGTGTCTCAATAGGACAGAGACGACCATAGTGCGTATAGTGAACATCTCGCACCTCGAAACCGGCACGGTCACGGCTCAAACCGCCGGGGCCAAGGGCAGACATACGACGCTTGTGCGTAATCTCCGCCAATGGGTTCTGCTGATCCATGAACTGGCTCAGCGCGTTGGTACCGAAATACGAGTTGATAATCGAAGAAATCGATTTTGCGTTAATCAGGTCGGTCGGAGTAAATACCTCGTTGTCGCGTACATTCATACGCTCCCGAACGGTGCGTGCCATACGTGCCAAACCAACGCCGAACTGATTATAGAGTTGTTCGCCCACGGTACGCACACGACGATTCGACAAGTGGTCGATATCATCCACCTCGGCGTTGGAGTTAATCAACTCTACCAGATATTTAATAATCTCGATGATGTCCTCCTTGGTCAAGACACGCACATCATCGGGTACAGACATATTCAACTTGCGGTTGATACGATAACGACCTAC
>CAVKVE010000019.1:10807-26753 GCA_963659655.1 Bacteroidaceae bacterium
AAGTCCTCAAGCGTCGGCTTCATGACATAGCCTGCCAAACGACGACCGAGGCAAGCCTCGAGAGCGGCACGATTGCACTTCACCTCCTCTGCCAAGTCGAAGCAATGGAGAATATCCTTATCGGACTCAAAACCGATGGCACGCAACAGGGTCGTAACGGGCAACTTCTTCTTACGGTCGATGTACGCATACATGACCTTATTGATATCCGTAGCAAACTCAATCCACGAGCCGCGGAACGGAATGATACGCGCCGAGTAGAGCTTCGTACCATTGGAGTGCATCGAAGTACCGAAGAACACGCCCGGCGAACGGTGCAACTGGCTGACAACGACACGCTCAGCACCATTGATAACAAAAGTACCTTTGGGAGTCATATAGGGAATCGTGCCCAAATAGACATCCGAAACAACGGTATCGAAATCCTCATGATCGGGATCTTCGCAACTCAGGCGCAATTTAGCCTTAAGAGGCACGCTGTAGGTAAGACCGCGCTTAATGCACTCCTCGATAGAATAGCGGGGCGGGTCGATACTATAATCCAAGAAAGCCAAAGTAAAACTATTGCGGGTATCCTGAATGGGGAAATTCTCTTGGAATACCTTGAACAGCCCCTCGTGGCGACGCTCCTCCGGAGTAGCATCCATACGGAAAAACTCTTGGAAAGACTTTAACTGAATCTCCAGAAAGTCAGGATAAGGCATGTGTTTCTGCACACGCGAGAAATTAACTCTCTGTTGTTTGTTTGTTGTAGCCATTTATTTTGAGACGGTTAATTTATGGAGGGGACAACAATAAAATCCCCGATTAACTAATAGATTACTGCAGATAAACTGATGGTAATGTGTTATTTAGAACTAAATAGGTGGCTTTGCAATTTATATCGTTTTTGCTAAAACCGCAAGATTATTACCTACATTTCAGCTATTTTTATATTCTGCTCTATTCAGAGAAAAAGGTTTAGACTCCCCATACAGGGGAATCTAAACCTGGTACCACTAAAAGTGGCAGGGTATTACTTGAGTTCAACCTCAGCACCAGCCTCCTCAAGAGCCTTCTTGAGAGCCTCTGCGCTAGCCTTGTCAAGACCTTCCTTAACGGTTGCAGGAGCAGCGTCAACGATGTCCTTAGCCTCTTTCAGACCAAGACCGGTTTGCTCCTTAACGGTCTTAACGACCTGCAATTTCTGAGCACCTGCGCTCTTCAGTACTACATCGAAAGAAGTCTTCTCCTCAGCGGCTGCCTCAGCGCCACCTGCTGCGGGAGCAGCAACTGCAACTGCAGCGGCTGCAGGTTCGATACCATACTCGTCCTTCAGGATTTGAGCGAGTTCGTTTACTTCCTTAACTGTGAGGTTAACCAATTGTTCAGCAAAAGCTTTAAGATCTGCCATTGTCTTATAATTTTAGAATGTTTATTTTTAAGTTAATTATTGGTGGAGCACCTATTCGGTTGCGTTATGGTAGCGATTTATTTTTAGACTACGAATCGATGCAACATAGTGAAAAGGTCACTCCATTGGGTTGGCCGATTACTCAGCGCGTTCTCCCAGCGTAGTGAGTACGCCGTGGAGTGTGTTACCTCCGGATTGGAGTGCAGAAATAACGTTCTTAGCAGGCGATTGCAACAAAGCAACGAGGTCGCCGATAAGTTCGTTCTTCGACTTGATTGCAGAGAGAAACTCCAAGTTCTGTGCTCCTACATAGATAGACTCCTCTACATAAGCAGCCTTCAATTGAGGTTTTGCCTCGCCGGTCTTGTCGCCCTTTGTAAACTCTTTGATAAGTTTAGCCGGTGCGTTGCCGGTGTTGCTCAACATAATTGCAGTGTTGCCTTTGAGAGCCTCGAAAATTTGAGCATCGATACCCTTATTCTCAAGAGCCTTCTGGAGCAGCGTATTCTTTGCAACAACGAGTTTGATATCGTTCTTGAAGCAAGCACGACGCAGGTCGCTAGTCTTCTGAGCATTCAGCCCCTCAATATTTGTGAGGTAGAAATGCTGATACTCGGAGAGTTGCTTCTGCAGTGCTTCGATAATCGCATTTTTATCTTCCTTTTTCATTGTCTCTTTTCGTTAGTGATTAACCAATAGATTTAGTATCAATCTTGATACCCTGACTCATCGTACTCGAAAGATAAATGCTCTTGATATAGTCGCCTTTCGATACAGCAGGCTTGAGTTTGATAATGGTATCAATGAACTCACGAGCGTTTTCAGCAATAGCCTCTGCAGAGAAGGAAACCTTACCGATAGAAGTGTGAACGATACCGAACTTGTCTACCTTGAAGTCGATTTTACCTTGCTTAACCTCTTTGACAGCCTTGGCAACATCCATTGTTACCGTACCGCTCTTAGGGTTAGGCATCAAACCACGAGGACCAAGAACACGACCGAGAGCACCAATCTTACCCATGATTTGGGGCATAGTGATGATAACATCTACATCCGTCCATCCGGATTTGATTTTCTCGATATACTCGTCCAGGCCAACATAGTCGGCACCTGCCTCTTTGGCAGCAGCCTCCTGGTCAGGAGTACAAAGTGCAAGAACACGAACCGTCTTACCTGTTCCGTTCGGCAGCGAAACGACACCACGTACCATCTGGTTGGCCTTACGAGGGTCCACACCAAGGCGTACATCGATATCGACACTGGCGTCGAACTTAGTGGTCGTAATCTCTTTAACGAGAGCAGCAGCCTCGCTAACAGTATAGAGCTTACCTGCTTCAATCTTCTCAGCAGCAAGCTTTTGATTTTTTGTCAATTTTGCCATAATAGGATTGAAGAATTAATTATTTAACGGTAATACCCATACTACGCGCGGTACCCTTTACCATAGATTCTGCGCTTTCAACGGTGAAGCAGTTGAGATCGACCATCTTATCGGTAGCGATTTGACGGCATTGCTCCTCGGTGATGGTAGCCACCTTGTTACGGTTAGGCTGAGCCGAACCGCTCTTGATCTTGGCAGCCTCGAGCAATTGAATTGCTACAGGAGGAGTCTTAACGACAAACTCAAAAGACTTGTCCGCATAGACAGTGATGATAACAGGAAGAACTTTACCTGCCTTGTCCTGAGTTCTGGCATTGAATTGTTTACAAAACTCCATGATATTCACACCCTTGGAACCCAGTGCGGGACCTACCGGAGGAGCAGGATTGGCAGCGCCACCCTTGATTTGGAGTTTGATAAAACCGGCAATTTCTTTAGCCATAATGTTTTATTTTTACGATGTTAATAGTTTGTACCTAAGGTCTTGCTTCGGGACATGCAGCGAAAATGTTGCAAATTTCGTGCAAAACCAAAGATGATGAATAAAAAACTATCGAGTAGTTCAACGACTCGTAACAAAAAGTCTCCTACTCTTTTTCTACTTGATTGAAACTGAGCTCCAAGGGAGTCTGGCGGTCGAAAATAGTGACCTCCACCTTGAGCTTGTGCTTGTCTTGTGCGACCTCTTGGATAACCCCATTGAAGCCGTTGAATGCACCATCGATGACCTTGACCTTCTCACCAACCAAAAAGGTTTCTTCGAGCTGGATGTTTGTCTCCTCTTCGCTGACATTGCCCACAATACGATTGATTTCGGATTGAGGAACGGGCGCAGGCTTAACAGACGAGCCATCGCTGGACATAAAACCAAGAACATTTGGAATATTGCGCAACAGAGGATAACTCTCATCGCAGAGGTAGCACTCGACCAGCACATAGCCAGGGAGGAGGTTACGCTCTTTGATGGTACGCTTGCCTGCACGCAATGCAACCACTTTCTCGGTTGGAATCAAGACTTGCGACACATACTCACGGAACAGCGAAGAAGTGATCAAAGCACTCTCGATATACTCCTTTACTTTGTTCTCTTTTCCGCTAATTGCACGGAGTACGTACCATTTGAATTTGCTGTCAGCCATATCAAAATACCTTTCTTGCGTTAGATAATTAGAACAGACCGTAAACAAATGTCATGATAGACTCAAAGCACCAGTCCATAAGCCAAACGATGAGGGCTAAAATAATGGAAGCAACTAGCACCATCACCGAACTCTGAGCCAACTCTTTGCCGGTCGGCCAACTGGTCTTATGAACCAATTCATTGTACGATTCCTTGATATTTTCTACAAGTTTCATATAAGTAGTTTTCTTTTGACAAGTAGTGTTTTTTCACGCCAACAATCCGGCTCTGACGGGAAATGTCAAAGTCAGATTGGAAGCTATGTCTTGTAACAAGCACGGAAGGAAAGGTTCGAACTCTCGACACCCGGTTTTGGAGACCGGTGCTCTACCAACTGAGCTACTTCCGTTCGTCAGAACTTATTCCGCAACAGTAACTTGCTTGCGCAAGTTTTACGCTCCATAAGTTCTTCCTCTCAAAATCATCAATATTTGCTTGCGCAAAATGGCTGATTTTGTTTTTATCTCCCTCTCGTAGTAGCAGGGACTTGCGCCCCATGCTACTATAATAGAGAGAAATATCTATGATTGCTTATCTTGCGATATTAGTCAATCAGCTTGGTAATTTGGCCGGAACCTACCGTACGACCACCCTCACGGATTGCGAAACGCAGACCCTCAGAGCAAGCTACCGGGTAGATGAGCTTAACCTGGATCTCCAAGTTGTCGCCCGGCATTACCATTTCAGTTCCTTCCGGCAGAGTAATTTCGCCGGTAACATCCATAGTACGGATGTAGAACTGAGGACGATAGTGGTTGTGGAACGGAGTGTGACGACCACCTTCCTCTTTCTTCAAGATATAAACCGAAGCCTTGAACTCGCTGTAAGGTTTAACAACACCCGGGTGAGTGAGGACCATACCACGACGAACTTCGTCCTTGTCGATACCACGGAGCAACAGACCTACGTTATCACCTGCTTCACCTTCGTCAAGAAGCTTACGGAACATCTCGACACCGGTAACAACAGACTTCTTGCCGTCAGCGCCCAAACCGATCAACTGAACTTCGTCACCTACCTTAACAACACCTGTCTCGATACGACCGGTAGCAACAGTACCACGACCGGTGATAGAGAATACATCCTCAACAGGCATCAAGAAAGGCTTATCGATAGCACGTACAGGAAGTTGGATCCAGTTATCAACAGCGTCCATCAACTCGAGCACCTTGTCAACCCACTTCTTGTCGCCGTTCAAAGCACCAAGAGCAGAGCCGCGGATGATAGGAGTATTGTCGCCATCGAAATCGTAGAACGAAAGAAGCTCACGCATCTCCATCTCAACCAAGTCGAGCATTTCGGGATCGTCAACCATATCGCACTTATTCATGAACACTACCAAACGAGGAACGTTCACCTGACGAGCGAGCAGGATGTGCTCACGGGTCTGAGGCATAGGACCATCCGTTGCAGCAACTACGATGATTGCACCATCCATCTGAGCAGCACCAGTTACCATGTTCTTGACATAGTCAGCGTGCCCCGGGCAGTCTACGTGAGCGTAGTGACGATTTGCAGTCTCGTACTCGATGTGTGCGGTGTTGATAGTAATACCACGCTCTTTCTCCTCAGGAGCGTTATCAATCTGGTCGAACGACTTGATTTCCTCGCTACCGAAGCCTGCCTCGTGCAGAACCTTAGAAATAGCGGCAGTCAAAGTAGTTTTTCCGTGGTCAACGTGACCGATAGTACCGATGTTAACGTGCGGTTTCGAGCGGTCAAATTTCTCTTTTGCCATAGTGTGTAATTGTTTATTAACGTTAATAATAATGATATTATTCGTTGTGAATTGTACACAAAAAAGAAGGCACAATCCTTCTCTTTTTGGTACGAAAGCAGGAACGGATTCCTGCGTGGAGCTGATGGCGGGAGTTGAACCCGCGACCTCATCCTTACCAAGGATGCGCTCTACCACTGAGCTACATTAGCAACAAAATAAATTTGAGCGGAAAACGGGACTCAAACCCGCGACCCCCAGCTTGGAAGGCTAGTGCTCTATCGACTGAGCTATTTCCGCGAGCCACGACATAAGCGCCGTTTTTCGCGCGAGGTCTGCAAAGCGACAAACTGCAAAGCTCGAGAAGGAACTCGCGCAAGATTGGCGCAACGCAATTCTTCGCATGAAAAGAAAAGTGGGTGCGGATGGATTCGAACCACCGAAGCTGAAAAGCAGCAGATTTACAGTCTGCCCCATTTGGCCACTCTGGAACACACCCCTTTGAATAATTAAGAATTAAGAATGAACAATTAATATGCAGAGCCAACAAACAACTCTATACATATAGTACATTCTCAACCCTTATCTTCATATTCAATCTATCAAAGAACTTTTGAGCCTCTAGTCGGACTCGAACCAACGACCGCTGGATTACAAATCTAGTGCTCTACCAACTGAGCTATAGAGGCGGTTTGCTTTTCTACTTGCAGAACCCTCATCAGAAGCACTCTCTAACTTCAGTCTGCAAGCACCCCGTAGGGCGGGAAAGCGGTGCAAGGTACGACTTTTATCCGATGTGCGGCACTCACAAGGAGAAACCGCAGCGAAAACTCTTGTACCTTCGTGTCCCCCGAGAGGCTCGAACTCTCGACCCACTGATTAAGAGTCAGTTGCTCTACCAACTGAGCTAGGGAGACATTGCTACGTTCAAAACTAAAAAGAACACCTTTCTCGATTTCATCAAGCGGACTCCAAGCCGCCCGCACTCCCGCTGTTACCTCACACGCCTACTTGCTATCCGAACCATCTGCAGGGGTACTTCAATCGAAAAGCGGGTGCAAAGGTACTGCCTTTTTTTGATATACACAAATTATTCGAGTATTTTTTCGCAATTTTCTGCACTTTTCTGCGGGAGAAGGAAGGGAACAGCAAGGAATTGGGAAAGAAATAGACAGGAATAGAGAGGGGAATAGATAGGAATTGGGAGGGAAATAGATGGGTGAAACGATAGAGTTGGTTCGGGAGTGGTTCGGGAAAACAGGGGGAAATGATGAATTATGAATGATGAATTATGAATTAAGAATGGGGGGTAGATTTTTTGTAGGGACAGTGGAATGGTTAGAACTTGCGGGGCGGGATTGGGAGAAAATTAGAATTTACGATTGGGATTGCGGGGGAACCAACCCTTCTCTACCCGCTTCTTCTGCTCGAAAATCTCCAAAATAGACCAAAAACAGGAAAACGCAAAGACCCCTAAGATGACCGATGCGTATGTATTGTCCACAAACAACGAGAACACCAACGAGGCTAAGCCCACCAAAGCAAACGCCCACCAACAACGCGTGCCAAAATAATACTCCGCCTTGATAACAATAGGATGAAACATACCTATACACAGGAATGCCGATAACCCCAAAATAACCCCTTCGATATTGATTGCCATATAAATAGAATTAGTAAATTAGAACCACAAAGGTACGACAAAAAAAAGAACTTCCCAAATAACAGGCTCGAAATACCTACTATTTGGGAAGGAAAACTCCGGTGCAAATTTGCAAATTTGGAAATTTGTAAATGGGGGAATTTGTAAATTTGTAAATGAGTAAATTTGTAAATTAGTCGGCGGGGGCATAGTGCCAAACGCCCGTGCGCATAAAGGTCGCCATGCAGTCCATGAAATAGGCGCGGCGGGGAGCCAATTCCTCTGCCGTGACATCGCCCATAATCCAAGAGCCTATCCAAAACTCGTCCGTGCCGTCCAAGAGCAACGGCAATTCGGCGCAGTGGGCTGCCGCCAACGGACTGCCGTGAGGTGCCCATGTAAAGAGTTGGTAAGTGGTCTCAACGCCTTGCTTCTCCAAATAACGGACATAGCGCTTGGCAGGCGCGGTGAAGACCACGCTCGTCAATGTCGGCCACAACGCCTTGGGACCAAACATACTGCCATCGTCCTTCTGCGCACAAACGACCACCTGCCGAGGCCACTGCACACGGTCGCCATACTTAGGCATCTGCGGCAATGCGGTAGGCGAGAAAGGCAAGGAGTGCCATGCCTGCTTATGGGTATCCATATAATATAATTGTGCGGCAAGCAGCGTATCGGCAGGGCAAGTCCAAAGGTCGCAATCGGCGTGGCGGCGGACAAAACGCGTGCGCTGTTTCGCCGTCGCAGCAGAGGTGGTCAAGCCCATAGGCGCGGAGAAAACCACTGCCTTGTCGATACGCACCCGCGCGGTATCGGCGAGGCAATAGACCACACTCTGCGCACCGGCAGATTGCCCCGCAAGCGTAAGGTTCGCCGTGTCGCCGCCAAAGCGTGCGATATTCTCGTTCACCCAACGGAGAGCGGTCAGTTGGTCTTGCAGACCGAGATTGACCGACTGCGAATCAGGCTGATAGAAATAGCCGAAGATGCCAAGCCGATAAGTAACCGTCACGGTCACAACCTGTTCGCGCAGGGCGAACTCGGCGAGTTGGGTCTGTGTGCGTTCGCCGCCACCCGCAAAATAGTTCCCGCCGTGAATATAAACCAATACGGGCAGGTCGGCGGCAGGCGCAGCGTCGAGCGGATACGGAGAGTTTACCGTCAGCACAAGGCATTGCTCCGTACAGGGCGACACTTCCTCTTCGGCAAGCACTACATGGGATTCGCCGTGTTGGGTGGTGGAGTCAGCAATCGCCATGCGCTGGTAGCAGACGGTGTTGCTCTGAATATAGTCTTGAGTGGTGTCAATGCCGGCGACCAAGACCGGCGCACGGAAACGGTCTGCATGAGCATAAGGAATGCCATGGTAGATATACACAGCCGCCGAATCGTTGTGCATACGGAGGCAGTTCGAGAGGGTGTCGCAAGGCATGGCACGGAGAGTTAGCGTGGCAAGCACAAGAAAAGAAAGGATGGCAAAGTGTTTGCTATTCATATATATAATAGGTATTAAAAGATTACTACTGTATTGCTTTGAGGGTGTCGCTTTGGGGCGGGTAGCGAGGGCGAAACTACGCTAACGGATGACAAGAATCTTGACCGTGGTATGGGCACCGGAGGCGTTGCAGAGCGCTGTATAGACACCACTGCCTACCCGATCGCCACGGAAATTGCAACCATCCCACACGGCAATACCGCCATTGCTCTTGGTCTTGCAGACCAAATTGCCGCCCGCATCGATGATATTGACCGTCGTATTCTCCATCAAGCCCGTGATAGAAATGACACCCGCATAGTTGGGACGCACCGGATTGGGGAAAGCATAGGCGTTGGTAAGGTCCTCCTTCGGGGCAGACGCATCGCTGCGATAGGAAGCAATACCACTACCCGTGCCGACAAAGACCTCACCCGAATTGGGATCGATGGCAATGGAAAGAATCGTATTGGAAAGCAGCGTGGAATTGTCGGTGGTGAAATGCGCCAAAGTGGTCAGCCCATCCGAAGACATGAGATAGATACCCGATGTCTGCGTGCCTATCCATTTGCGATTCGCCCCATCAACCACAATGGCGTTAATCTGCTCCGTACCGAGAAGATAGTCCGCCAAATTGGTGCCATCGTTGCGGGGAATCTTGATACGCTTGCAGGTATTGGAACTGAAGAAATCGACCGTTGAGGGAATAATGATAATACCCGACGGCGTCCCTAACCAAATATCGCCGTCCAAATCCTGCGCAAGGCAATAGATGTAGGTGGGCGTGAGCTGGATGTTGTCGCCATCGATAAACGAGGAACGCTTGAGGCACTGGTCGTCGCTGCCCTGCGTGGGGGTGCCGTTGTCGTTGAGCAAGATGACCCCCGGAGTGCCACGCTGGTCGACAAGCCACTTATAATTGGGGTTGCGATTATCTACCGTGATTTCCCACGGGGTCTCGAGCGTGATATTATCACGACCCGATGTGAGTTTCAGCCCATGCCACTGCCCATCGGGGGTCAGAATATTGACCGGATAAGGCACGGAACTGGTATTCAGCACCCAAAAATTGCCCTCCGAATCGAACATGGCACCTTCGGTACGGGTAAAATAATTTGGACTATCCGGCACTGCAGAAGAAAGCGTACTGTTTTCCACGCCGTGGCGCATATAGTAAGCATCGTTGCGGAACTCTAACACACCACAGGAATAGGTGGCGCAGAAATAGTGGGTGGCATCGTTGGGATCCACCGCAATAGACACCACATCGTATGGATAAGCACCCGTTTGCTGATAACAATCCGTTACAGACTTAATATTCCAACGATTCCCATCGTAGATACTAAATACACCACTTCGCCAATACTGCGTTGCCCAACGGCCACCCGCTGCGACAAAAATACGGCCATTGCCATACTTCAAGCGATAGCCATTGTCGGAGAATGGGCCATTCGGCACAAAATACTGACGACCGGCGGAGGTGATTTTGCGGATACCCGCATTGGTGGCTATCGCCCAATAACAGCCCTCCGACGGGTCGTAAGCTGCGTCCTCTATCCAATCGGTGCCGACCAGCGTACGCGTACCGTCCGACTCGACACGATAGAACAACTTATCGACAATATTTTGATGCAAAAGCAACACATCGTTGTAGCCGGATGCCCAACGGAGCGAATCGGTGGGAATCAACGACCAACGGTCGCCCTGACGGTGATACAGCGAATCGCCCTGCATGAGATAGAGGCTATGATGAGCGGAGAGAAGTTTCTGCACGGAACCCTTGGCTTTGGGCAACGGCAACTGATGCCAGAAAGAATAGTCTATCAGGTTGTCGTTGAGCGAAGCGAAATACAGCGCATTTTCGGTGGCGGCATAGACCGAATCGCCCACCTCACAGATGTGCTGCACATTGACATCGGAAGCACTATCGCCGATATAGTAGGTGTCACGCACCTCCGCCTTGCGGGCATTGATGGCCACGATACCAAACGGCAAGCCGATATAAACACGGTCGCGGCCGGCATAGATGTCGTTGATGGTAACCGCCATAGTGGAAGACTTCTGGTAGAGGTCGGACATCTCCTGCACCGATCCATCGTCCGCCAACAAATCGATACGGCCGTCCTGATAGCCGATCACGAGGCGGCGACTATTGTTGTCGTAAGCAATGCGGGACACCACTGAACCATTGAGGCCGGTGGTCTTATTCCAATAGGACATGGTCTCGTCCTGCTTATTGACGGAATAGAGCGTGCTACCCATGCGGGCATAGACCTCCGTCTGACCCACTGCAATCTCGCTGGCGGTATAGAATGAAGGATGCAAGCGCCACTGCTGCATACTGCCATAGTCGAGGTCGTCGGCATCGCTGCCCGATGTAGAGCCGGTGAGGGCGGAATTGTAGTCGGAATAGCGGACTATGCCCTTGCTCGTGCCGATATACATACACTCATGCACGAAGTCGTACGCCATGGAAAGAATGTAGTTGGCAGGCAATGGGCTGTTGGCCGTGGTGTAGTGAGCAACGAGAGATTGGTGGTCGGCGGACACTACATAGACGCCTAAGGTGGTAGTGCCTATCCATATCTGCCCCTTGCTATCGTACGCAAGGGCATACACCTCGCTCGAAGAGAGGGGTTCCTCGCCAGTTGGTTCGGGAATGGTAAGGCGAAAGCAGGAATTTGAGGCCGAAAAATCGGTATGAGAATCGATCATAAAAACACCCGAAGAAGTTCCCGCCCAGAGGTTGCCCAAATCGTCCTCCATGAGGGTATAATAATAGGTCGGGGCAACCGTCTGCCCATTTTGGTCGATAAAATCGCCGTGAAAGGTGGTCACATCATCGGAAACGGCCGCCGTACCCTTGTGGTTGTGCAAGATGATGCCCTGCGGGTTGCGCCCCGAAAGCAGCCAGACCTGATTGGAACGAAAGCGACTGCAGATAACATTGCCGGGCGTAGCAATCTCCGATTCCCGATTGGACATGGTCAGCCGGATAGGTGTCCACTGCCCCGAAGCGTAGGTATGCAACTGCGCATCCGGCTCGGAGCCGTTGCTCACCCACAGCGTACCCGACGCATCGAAATCGATGCCTGCCGTACGGGTGTAGTGCGTGGGATTGGACTCCACCGCCGTGACCAGCGAGCTATTGGAAGGCAAGTACTGCTGCACCAACTCCGTGCCACGAAACTCATACAAGCCTGTGCCATAGCTGGACACAAAGAAGTGATTCGCATCCTTCGGATCTACGGCCACATCCATAAAATCGGTGGCCGCATTGCCCGTCTTGCCCTGAATAGCACTCTGCGAGATGTCCTGCCACTGGCTGCCATCGAAAATCATAACATCGGCGGGGCGAGAATACTGCACCGCCCAACGCCCTCCGGGGACAACAAAAAGCCGCCCTTGCGTAGCAACCATGCGATAAGGCAAGTTCTGCGCAGGCCCTGCGGGCTTATAGGAAGAGGTGCCCGTGGCCGTGGTATAGGTAACTCCGGAAGCCCCACCGGCACGCCAAACCCCTGCGGCATCGGAATAAGCAACGCCCTTGTCGGCATCGCGCTGCACACGGCCTAACGGCTCGGTAGTCCAAACACGGTAGTCGGACAGGTTGGCGGAACGGTCGGCCTTATAGAGCAAAGAAGCGGTAAAGACATAGATGGAATCGGCCGTAACGGCCACATCCTCAACCTGCACCGAGGCGCCATTGGCTCCGATATAGTAGGAATCGACCAAACCATGTTGGTGCAGATGGAATGTAACCACGCCAAAATTCATGGAGAGATAGGCGACCCCATCGAAAACAGTGATATTACGGACACTCTTGTCGGCAAACATATCCTTGGCATACAAGCCCGGCACATACTCGACCGAGCCGTCCTCAGAGAGCAAGTCTATCTTGCCATCCTCGTACGCCAAGAGGAGCAAACGGGAATCGGCATCGTAACTAAGGCAGGTGATATTGGTGCCATTGAGGCCGGTCTGGTTGTCGTAACGGCGTACCTGCCCCGACTGACGGTCGACCGAAAAGAGTGCTCCGTCGGAATTAGCATAGACCAAAGACGGAGCAAGGGCGATCTGCGTGACATTGTTGTAGGCAAACATCGTACTCCAATAGGCCGCATAAGACGGAACACAAAGGGAGAGAACGCCCAACAAAAGGAGCAGAAAGGGAATATACAGGCGATGATTCATTCGTTATTGGGGGAATTTAAGGGAATATCAAAGGATAGACAGGAGGGCGTGAACGGCACGGGCGCGGTGACTTATGGCGTTTTTAACATCCGGCGAGAGCTCTGCAAAGGTTTGCGAATAGCCCTCCGGGGCGAAAATCGGGTCGTAACCAAAGCCATTTGAGCCAGATGGTTCGGGAGTGATTCGGCCCAACACGACGCCTTCGACCTGTTGGAGGGGGTGCAAAGTGGGCAAAAACGAGGGGTCGGAATACAAAGGATTGTTATCGATTGTAGCGGAATTGTTAGAATTCGAAACGGGAGATACCGGACAAGACTCCGATATACATTGGGCTTGTGATATAGGGCGGAGTAATGTAATGACTGTGCGGAATTGGGCACTGCGGTCAATCGCTCCCTCCACACCTTCCGCATTATTCTCACCCTCATGATGAGCCGCAATTGCAGCGAGATCAGATAGTAGTTTGGCGCGATTGTTGGCATCCGAAGCAGGCTCGCCCGCCCAGCGTGCCGTGCGCACCCCCGGCTTGCCACCCAACGCAGCCACCTCCAGACCCGTATCGTCGGCAAAGACGCCATCGATACCCGCCCACAAGTCGGCAGCATCCAAATAATCCGCCACCGCCTTTGCCTTGATATACGAATTGGCCTCTAAGGTCTCGCCAGGCTCTTCGATCTCGCCCGAAAAGCCGACTTCACGCAGTCCGACCACCTCAACACCCGACAGGATGGCACGCACCTCCTGCAACTTATGCGCATTATTGGAAGCAAAAACAAGTTTCATATTATCCATCTTTTTGGTATGGTTTTGCGACACCACAAGGAGAGAGCTCCGTACTATGCCGCCTATCTGCTCTATTTTTTCGTGCGCAAAATTACTCAAAAAAAAGGGGACCGGCAAATATAAGCGAAAAATAGGGCAAAACGGGACAAAAAATAGAGCAAACGGAAATTTGGCAAAGCGAGTTTTTTGTTGTATCTTTGCAGCCTGAAAACACGGGAAAAACAGTCCGTCAGCAACCACATATACGAAAAACGATACCGCCCGCTATGGCAGAACCCGATGAAATAGAGATAGAGATAACCGAAAATGGGGAGGGCACAACCCCCGCCGATTCGGAAGCGACGCCGTCTCCATCGGACACCCCCACAAGGCTGCAAGACCAACAAGACCGCTTGAAGCAATGGGGGAAGAAATGGGTGGCTCGGCTCAGCGAGAAGACCATCTACAACCGAATCTGCTGGGGGGCATTGATTCTCGCCATGCTGACCCTGCTGTTTGTGAGCGACCACAGCATCTGGAAAATGGTACGACGGAGGCATACCATACGACAAGTGGAGGCTCAAACCGTGCGGTACAAAGAACGCACCCAAGAGATAGAAATCGGCTTGGAAACCCTGCAAAACACCGACAGCCTCGAGAAGTATGCACGCGAGAGATACTACATGCATGCCCCCAACGAGGATGTGTATCTGATACGAGAAAAATGAAAACAATGAAACGCAAATCGAACATTTTTTTGATAGCCGGCATGATTGTGCTGCTGGTAGGCGCCGTGCTGAGCGTATGCCACATCAACCCATGGTCGGACTATATTCTGATAGCCGGAGCGGCACTCATCATCATTCGAGGCGCTATCCGCACCCGTGAACGGGATGAGAAACCGACGCAACCCAACGAGGAAAACCAAGAAACGCAAGAGAAAAAAGAAGAATAGGACTGCGGCAGCCGAATCTCCTGTTCGCCTAAGCGAGCGAAAAAGGGAGGGAAAGGGCTGCGCCTTCTGTTAGGTTTTACCGAAACCAATAGGATTTACCGGAACTACCGTCTGCCGGAACATCTGCATGCAAGACAAATTGGTTCATACACACCGAATTCTCGGCATCGACCCGGGCACACTCTATATGGGGTATGCCCTATTGGACAGTGTCGGACAACGAGTGAAGATAGTGGATTTCAATGTGTTAGATGTCCACAAAATAGAGGGGCAATACGCACGGCTGCAACGGGAATTTTTTTTCTTGCAAGAACTAATCGACCTGCACCACCCGACCGAACTCGCCATAGAGACGCAGTTTGTGGACAAAAACCCACAGACGATGATAAAAATAGTGCATGCACAAGGCGTGGCGATTGCCGCTGCACTGAGCCGCGACATCCCCATAAATGAGTACTCGCCGATGAAAATAAAAATGGCCATCACCGGCAATGGACACTCCACCAAAGAGCAAGTGGCGGCTATGCTGCAACGATTTCTGCACATCCCCGACGAACAAATGCCGAAAAAATTGGACGCCACCGACGCTTTAGGCATCGCATACTGCCACTTTTTGCAATTAGGACTCCCCCTGAACGATGAACACGCCGCCAAAGATTGGGGGACTTTCGCCCGCCGAAAAGGGCTCGTGGAGGACCACAAAGCCACCCCCAACGAGAAACTGATGGCGGCACTGAGCCAACGCAAGAAATAAAGCACAGCAAATTTCCGCGAAAAAACATCCCCATTTTTTGGTATATCAAAAATTTGTCGTACCTTTGCACCGCAATTCTGCAAAGCGTACTTGTCAAAACGGGAAATTTTGCGGGATTCGAAAACACTAAAATACTAATAAACAAAATAATACAACTATGGCTTACGTAATTTCCACCGACTGCATCGCATGCGGTACTTGCAAAGATGAATGCCCGATGGGCGCTATTTCTGAAGGCGAACACTATTCGATTGACCCCGAAATCTGCACCGAGTGCGGTACTTGCGCAGATGTTTGCCCAAGCGGAGCAATCTCGAAATAAATAGCAACAACAACCAAAAACAAGCAGGCTGCCCGAAAAAACGGGCGGTCTGTTTTGTGTTAGAACGGGGGGCTTGGGGGAGTTTTTGGGAGAGTTTAGGGGTTCCTTTGCCGCAAAGCGGCAAGAAAAAGGGAGGAAAATTTCTTTTTCTCTGTTTTTCGCGAACGGA
>CAVKVE010000019.1:26786-29946 GCA_963659655.1 Bacteroidaceae bacterium
TTCTATAGGGGGGGGGCTTTGCGATTGTCGAGGGGTTCCTTTGCCGCAAAAGCGGTAAGAAAAAGGGAGGAAAATTTCTTTTTTTCTGTTTTTCGCGAACGGAGAGAGCTGGAACATACATCCGCAAAATAGCAATTCTATAGGGTTCCTTTGCGACAGGAGGAGTTCCTTTGCCGCAAAGCGGCAAGAAAAAGGGAGGAAAATTTCTTTTTTTCTGTTTTTCGCGAACGGAGAGAGCTGGAACATACATCCGCAAAATAGCAATTCTATAGGGTTCCTTTGCCGCAAAAGCGGCAAGAAAAAGGGAGGAAAATTTCTTTTTCTCTGTTTTTCGCGAACGGAGAGAGCAGGAACATACCTTTATAGAAAAAGCCATTCTATAGGGGGGGGGCTTTGCGATTGTCGAGGGGTTCCTTTGCCGCAAAAGCGGCAAGAAAAAGGGAGGAAAATTTCTTTTTCTCTATTTTTCGCGAACGGAGAGAGCTGGAACATACATCCTCGAAAAGAGGGTGGGAATGGGAATGGAATTGGGATTGGCTGTATGTAGGGAGAGATGGCTCAAATAGGAATAAAACGGATTGCATCGCCGTTTGGTACATATTTTGTACTTGGCAAACTATCTATGCAAAACTACACTGACCCAAACGACGCCGAAACACCGATAGAATCGGGCGAAACGGCCTACACTACATCGAATTTTCTCCCTACTGCATTCCTAATGGCATTTCTGATGACCACGCTGGTTTGCTACGCCCAATACACCGAGGAACAACTTTACTACGCCTATCTGCACCAAGATATGAGCGTATGGCGGAACTATATAGAGAACGCAAAATGGGAAAAAATGTCGGTAGGCGAGCGCAAACAACTCATCAACTACGAATACGGATTTATCGCTACCGCCATTGACGCTGAAGACCCCAAAGCCGATGAATACCTGACGCACTTCCGGCAACATGTGGCGGAAGAATACGACAGCCGACACATATCGGAAGCACACTACTGCATGTATATGTCGTCAATCAATGCGTACGACTTCATGCTCAACAAATCGAAACTGTTCTCCGCCGGACTGCAATCGTTCAAACTGGTGAAAAAAGCCGCTCAATTGGCGCCGGATGACCCATTTGTGCTGACCCTGAAAGCGAACGTGGATTTCTACGCACCCGCCGCCTTCGGAGGCGACAAAGAGGCAGCCCTCGTACTCTTCACGCGCGCACGCGAACTATTTAGAGAAACGGAAGACTACCAACACCTGTGGAACTACGCCTCACTGCGACTCTGCATCGCACAATGCTACGACAAAAAAGGCGACAGCGAACGAGCCATCAGCGAATGCTACTCGATACTCGGCGAGATACCGGATTTCGAATATGTCCGCGACGAATACCTGCCGCAACTGCTGGCAAAACAAAAATAGAACGAGGTTATGGGTTCCTTCGCCGCCTAAGGCGGCAAGAAAAAGGGAATAAAATTTTTCCACAAAATTAGCACCGCCCCCATTATTCCCATAAAAACTATACAAATAACTTCGTTCTCGTTTTTTTTGGGGTGTCCTATGCCGCTAAAGCGGCAAGAAAAAGGGAATAAAATTTTTCTCTATTTTTCGCGAACGAAGGGAACAGGAACACTTTCCACTTAAAAAGTAAATAGGAGTGGTTCCTTTGCCGCCTAAGGCGGCAAGAAAAAGGGAAGAAAATTTTTCTCTATTTTTCGCGAACGAAGGGAGCAGGAACACTTTCCTCTTAAAAGCAATAGGAGGGGGGTCTTTGCCGCTAAGGCGGCAAGAAAAAGAGAAGAAATTTTTTCTCTATTTTTCGCGAACGAAGGGAGCAGGAACACTTTCCACTTAAAAAGTAAATAGGAGTGGTTCCTATGCCGCTAAAGCGGCATAGGAAAAGAGAGAAAAATATACAAAGTACGAAAAGTGCCGCCTATTTCGGCTATCTGCGATGGCTGAAACTTGCGAATAATACCGGACTATGTCAGCAACCTATTACCAACAAAATAGCCTGCCGGCAGCGTAAAATAGCAGAATAATGAGGGAAAATGCACTTTTTTGAATAAATAATTTGCAAGTACCGAAAAAATGCCGTAATTTTGCACCCGCTTTCGAAAGGAAGCCATACTTATTGCCTAATTGTGTAATGGTAGCACTACAGATTCTGGTTCTGTCTGTCTGGGTTCGAATCCTGGTTAGGCAACACAAGAAAGAGATCCAAATGGGGTCTCTTTTTTTGTTGTGTTTTTTGGGGACTATACGCTTACCATATCATCTAAATAGTTAATTTAGTAATCCAAAACACAGTTTTTTTTTACTTTTGCTATATATCTGTCTTGTTTGTTTCAAAAACAACAAGTAACTTTGCGCCATAGAAAATAAATACTGGCACTTTGCTATTGTTTTCCACAAACAAAAAGACAAATACACTATATACACAAACCAACAAAACCATTTAGCAGTATGAAACAAAACACAAAACTACTCAAGCACATCGCAGACGCACCGGCAATCGTTTTACTCGCAGTTGTATTATTTTTCAGGGATTACCTATACGGCGTAGGCACAGCAGTTGTTGTCAGCATTGCAGCGGCAGCATCTATAGGAAGCAGCATCGTCCTGCATATAAAGAAACTAAATAGTACAGAAAATGTAATAACCGACGGACTATTAGGCATCATACTCCTTGCTACATATTTTGCCGTAGGATTTTTCAATGTAGAATCTGTTCTATGGCTATGTGTCGAATGCATCATTCTTGTAGCCTATTTCGTGTATTTATGCGTAGGTAATGCCGAAAACAAAACAAACACAGAAAATATACTTCTATATAGCATCACACTATTGTGCAGCTATATTTTGACCGTATAGCCCTATTATTATATAGCAAACAGCCGGAGAGAGTTACGAACTCACTCCGGCTGTTGCTTTGTATGCCTCCCCGCTCTGACAAACCATCGGTTCAAAATACGGATTGGTATATAAAAAAAAGAGGATTGTCTCCCGACAACCCAATCTTTTACTTAACCTTAAAATCTAATACCATGAAAAACACGGTGCAAAAGTACTGCATATTTTTGATATGACCAAATAAAATCACGAAAAAATATGTTTTTCAGCATATTTTTCGCATTTTTGCAAGGTGTAGTTAGCAATAAC
>CAVKVE010000020.1:0-29861 GCA_963659655.1 Bacteroidaceae bacterium
CTTAGTCCTTGATAAGGCAGTGGCCGGTCATCTCTTTGGGCTGCTGTAGGCCGAGAATATGGCAGATAGATGGTGCTACATCTGCCAAAATACCGTTCTCCACCGTAGCGGTGGTGTGGTGGTTGCTGACATAGACAAACGGAACCGGGTTGAGGCTGTGCGCTGTGTTCGGCGTACCGTCGGCGTTCAGCTCGTGGTCGCAGTTGCCGTGGTCGGCAATGATGATAATCTCGTAGTCGTTTTTCAGCGCAGTGGTAACCACCTTGTCCATGCAGTTGTCTATCGTGATGACGGCTTTCTGCACCGCCTCGTAGATACCGGTGTGGCCGACCATGTCGCCGTTGGCGAAGTTCAGCGTGATGTAGTCGTATTTCTGCGTGTCCAACGCCTCGCAGAGTGCGGTCGTCACCTCAGGCGCCGACATCTCCGGCTTCAGGTCGTAGGTGGCTACCTTCGGGCTTGGTATAAGAATTCGCTCCTCGCCCGGGTACTCTGCCTCGCGGCCTCCGTTGAAGAAGAAGGTGACATGAGCAAACTTCTCCGTCTCGGCAATACGCAACTGCCTCATGCCGGCGTTGGATACGATCTCGCCCAGTGTGTTCTGTACATTCTCTTTCGGGAACAGGATATGCAGCCCCTTGAACGAAGAGTCGTACGGCGTCATGCAGTAGTAGTGCAGGTTCGGGATGGTGTGCATGCCTTGCTCTGCCATGTCTTGCTGTGTCAGCACGATGGTGATCTCCTTAGCACGGTCGTTGCGGTAGTTGAAGAATATCACTACATCGCCCTCGCCGATGGTGGCGATAGGCTGACCGTTGCGGGTATGCACAATCGGCTTGATGAACTCATCGGTAACGCCCTCTGCGTACGATTGCTCCACGGCGGCGTGCATATCTTCGCTCTCAGCGCCAATGCCGTTCACGAGGCAGTCGTAGGCCACCTTGATACGCTCCCAACGCTTGTCACGGTCCATGGCGTAGAAACGACCCTGAATGGTGGCAATCTCGCCGCAGGTGGCTTTCAGGTGCGCCTGCAGTTGGTCGATAAATCCGAGTCCCGATTTCGGGTCGGTGTCACGACCGTCCATAAAGCAATGCACAAAGGTGCGTCCGTCGAGGCCGTACTCTTTGGCAATCTCGGTGAGGTAGAACAAGTGGTCGAACGAAGAGTGGACGCCTCCGGTTGAGGTTAGTCCCATGATATGCAGCTTCTTACCGCTCTCTTTGGCGGTCTTGAAGGCGCTGATAATTTCCGGATTCTGTTTGATAGAGCCGTCCTTGCAGGCACGGTTGATTTTGACGAGGTCTTGATATACGACACGGCCTGCGCCAATGTTCAGGTGCCCCACTTCGGAGTTGCCCATCTGGCCGTCCGGCAGACCGACATTCTCGCCGCTGGCTTGCAGCTGGCTGTGAGGATATTTCTTCAGCAGTGCGTCCCAGTGTGGGGTCGGTGTGCATGAAATGACATCGGCTTTGGAGTGGTCGCCCAGTCCCCAGCCGTCCAAAATCATCAATAATGCTTTACTCATAATATAGTGTATTTTTAGTATCTGAATTTTGCCGCAAAAGTACCGCTTTTTTCACGAATTTGCAAGCTCTCTTTTCGGTCTGCTAACTCCACTCTGCAAATCGCCCACTATCGCACGAGCTGCATTGACGGCAGCGGGGGTATCGCCCAGTATCTCGCTGATGGCGTTGAAGTTGTGCAACATCTGCTCGCGGTATCCGGTATCGGTCAGCAGCCGCGTCAGTTCGTGTTCGATATTCTCGCGCGTGAAGCGTTTGGCTATCAGTTCCTGAATCACTTCTTTTTGCGGGATGATGTTCACAAGCGTGAAATAGGCGGTGCGGAATACGATAGGGCGCAGCAGCCATTCGAGCCACTTGCTGCAAGCAATGTAATAGACGGCCGTTTCGGGGCAGCCCAGCAGAGCGGTCTCCAGTGTGGCGGTGCCTGAATTGACTACGGCTGCACGCGCACGGCTCACGGTGTCGTAGGTGTTGCGGGTCAGCTCCTCGCCCTGCAGATAGCGATCGTAGAACGAGTCCTCTATTGAGGGTGCTGCGGTGACGACAATCCGATACGCTTTGCCCGATTGCTGCACCACATTGCGTGCGGCGGCGAGCATGGTGGGCAGGCATTTGCGTATCTCGCTGCGTCGTGAGCCGGGCAGCAGGGCAATGAGATCCTCCCGCTCTGCTTCGGGGTGTGCGTTGCGCCACTCGCGAATGCTGTCCTGCGTGGGGTTGCCCATGTAGTCGCAGGAGTAGCCGTATTTGGCGTAGAAAGCAGGCTCGAAGGGGAAAATTCCCAACACTCGGTCGCATAGTTGGGCTATCTTATGAACCCGCCAACTCTTCCATGCCCAAATCTTGGGTGGGATGTAGTAGTAGATCTTGGTTGCGGGCAAGTGCTTGCGGCAGTAGGCGGCTACTTTCAGGTTGAAACTTGGGTAGTCTATCAGAATCAGCGCATCGGGGCGGTGTTCCTCCAGTGCTCGTTCGGCAATGCGGAAATTTTCCCGAATGGCGGGCAGGTTGCCAAGCACCGCCATCACGCCCATATACGCCATGCGGTCGTAGTGCTGCACCAGCCGGCAGCCGGCAGCCTGCATCTTGTCCCCGCCCATGCCTATCAGCCGAGCGCCCGAGTCGAGTGTTCGTATTTGTTTGATTAGGTTCGAGGCGTGCAGGTCGCCCGATGCCTCGCCCGCCAAAATGAAATAAGTCATAGCGATACGGCTATTGCCGCCAAAATATAGGGCAGTGCCCCGATTAGCAGTCCTTTGCTGGTTTTCCACATCTCCAGCGTGTAGAATACAAAAACGAAAGCCAGATTCGGAAAAACGCTCACCAACAGCAGCTTGCTCAGCACGCCGCCTGCCTGAAACTGCAGGGTCTTGAGCGGATACCACAGGTTCATCACATCGATATAGGTCAGCCCGAAGGCAGCGGGCAGTATCAGCCCCACCACCATGCCTATCCAATATCGGTCGAGTCGTTCTCTCATCGGTTCAGCACATTATAGTCGGTGTAGTCGATGTTCACGGGTTGAATACTGATAAATCCGTGTGCGATGGCCCACATATCGGTATCGTTGTTTTCGGGCTCGTAGTTGATAAACTCGCCCGCCAGCATATAGTAGGTCCTGCCCTGCTCGTCGGTGTAGGTCTCCAGCTCTTTCTCCCAGTGTCCCTCGCATTGGCGTGTCCAGCGGATGCCTTTTATCTCGCCCTTGGGTGCATTCACATTGTAGCAGCCGTTGTCGGCAAAGCCTTTCTGTATCAGCAGCTGTGTTATCTGTGTCAGATAGGGGCGGAAAAGGCTGAAATCTGCGTCCATCTTGTGGTCAGCGAGAGAGAAACCGATGGCGGGTATCTTGTGCTCGGTGGCTACAAAGCAGGCGCCCATCGTGCCGGAGTACATCAGGTTCACCGAGCAGTTGTCGCCGTGGTTGATGCCGCTCACCAGCAGGTCTATCTTGCGGTCCTTGAATAGCACCTCTATCGCCATCTTCACACAGTCGGCGGGTGTGCCGGTGGTGGTATATACATCGATGTTCTCGGTGCATTCTGCATCTATGCGGTTCACATAGATGGGTTTGCCGACGCTGATACAGGTGGCGTGTCCGCTGCGTGCGCTGTCGGGGGCGACCACAGTCACATGGCCCAGTTTGCTCATTTCCGCCACCAGCGTGCGTATTCCGCCGGTTCCCCAGCCGTCATCGTTCGTAATTACTATTTCCATAGTCTTACTTTCCTTATTTGTTAGTCGGGGCGCCGATAGTCCCCTGGGTTTGTAGATAAAAAACACATCGTTTTGTAAGGTTGAAACGATGTGTTTTTGGTATTATTGAATGGTGTCAATCACTTTCTTTGCCAGCTCGTTGGCTTTCTCCACGCTGCCCGCCTCCGAATATACTCGAATGATGGGTTCTGTGTTGCTCTTGCGTAGGTGTACCCAGCCGTCTGCAAAATCTATCTTCACGCCGTCTTTGTCGTTGAGGCGCTCGTTGTGGAATACCTCTTTGGCGTGTTCCAGGATCTTGTCCACATCCATATCGGGCGTCAGGTCGATGCGGTTCTTCGATATGAAGTAGTTCGGATAGGTCTGTCTCAGTTCGCTTACCGTCTTGCCCGTGTGTGCCAGGTGGCTCAGGAACAGGGCGATACCGACCAATGCGTCGCGCCCGTAATGGCTTGCGGGGTATATCACGCCGCCGTTGCCTTCGCCGCCGATGACGGCGTGGGTGGCTTTCATCTCGGTGGTTACATTCACTTCGCCTACGGCCGATGCGCTATACGAGCCGCCGTGTGCTTTGGTCACATCGCTCAGTGCACGCGTCGACGACATATTGCTTACCGTGTTGCCCGGTGTGTGGCTCAGCACATAGTCCGCCACGCTCACTAAGGTGTATTCCTCGCCAAACATCTCGCCGTTTTCGCAGATGATAGCCAGTCGATCCACATCGGGGTCTACCACAAATCCCACATCGGCCTTGCCGCTCTTGAGCAGGTTGCTGATTTCGGTGAGATGCTGCGGCAGTGGTTCGGGATTGTGCGGGAAATGTCCGTTGGGCGTGCAGTTCAGTTCGATGAGGTTCTTCACTCCTAATGCTTTCAGCACAGCGGGGATAGCTATTCCGCCCACCGAATTCACACAGTCGATAGCCACGGTGAAGTTCCGCTTCTCGATGGCTGCCTTGTCCACCAATTTCAGACCGAGCACATTTTCAATATGATAGGGCAGGTAGTCCTTCTCGCTGATGTGTCCCAATTCATCCACTTCGGCAAAGCTGAAATCCTCGCGTGCGGCAATGTCTAATACCCCTTTGCCCTCAGCATCGTTCAAGAATTCGCCTTTCTCGTTGAGCAGTTTCAGTGCATTCCATTGTTTTGGGTTGTGGCTAGCGGTCAAAATGATGCCGCCCGCCGCTTTCTCGCCGATTACCGCCAGTTCGGTGGTCGGCGTGCTGGCGAGCCCGATATTCACTACATTATATCCCATCCCCATCAGTGTTCCGCTTACCAGCTGATAGACCATCTCGCCCGATATGCGTGCGTCGCGTCCCACGACGATGGTCTTGTTTTCCGGCAGAGCTGCTTTGCGTTGGGTTGCGTATGCGGCAGTGAATCGTACAATGTTTACGGGGTCCAATCCGTCACCTACTCGCCCACCGATGGTGCCGCGAATGCCGGATATACTTTTTACTAAACTCATGGTTGTTTTCCTTTCTTGGTATTTTTATGGTTTGATAGTCATTTGCAGAATATAGCAGTAGGGGGTCACATTTGTGTTGTCGGTTGTAAATCCCTGCTTGCTTGGGCAGATGATGATACATTCCGATTTGGAGTATTGCATCAGGCTCACCGCTACGTGCCATCCGGTGCAGGCGTTGGTCGCATCGGTCGGGTAAGTAAATTCCGTTGGGTAGGCTTGGTCGAGCGTGTTCCATTGGCTGATGGTGTCGGGGTTCTCCGTCAGCGCAAATTTCTTGTAGCGCATGATGATGGTCTGTCCGCTTTTGACGGGCTCTATCTTGCTGCTGTCGCTTCGTATCGAGTCGCCCTGTTTTATCAGGTGGTAGTACAAGTCATCGTAGCCGGTCACTTTGTAGTAATCCTTCTCGCCCCACACATAGTCATCTGCCGGCCATTCGGTCAGCACATTGATTTTGTTGCGGTTCAGATAGTTCTTTATCAGTTTGTCTTCCGCTTTTCGTTTGTTCGAGTACGAGTTCGACGAGCAGCCGACCATGGCCATAGCCAGCAGCCCGAATATCAGTACGCTCAGTCCTATTTTGGTTTGCTTCATTTCCTTATTTGTTTGTCTGTCAAATGTTCCTTTTTCCGGTTCCGCACCGCTATGTGATTCGCTGTACGCTTTCCGTCCTATTTTATTTCTATTTCGAGTATCACATTGGTGTAGGGCGGGACAATTCCGTTGCCATGCATTCCGTAGGCAGCATACCAGGGGGCTACCATCACGAGCCGTTCTCCGTGCCGCAACTCGTCGGTTGCAATCTCCACGCATGGGGGCAGTTCATCTTTCCCGATGGTGTAGGCGCGTTCCTCATCGCAGAGCAGTTTGCCCTGCAGGTTTTTTGTGCGGATGTGCATCTCCCATTGCTCCTCTTTTTTCGGAGCCTCGTCGCCTTCGCCCTTGTCCTGCACCAGCAGCCAGGTGTTACTGATGTCCATCAGCGAGTAGGCCTCCTCCTGCTTTTGGGCGTAGGCAAGCACTTCCTTGTCCGCCTCGATAGCCATGCGTTGGTTCATCTCCATCAGCGCCAGCGTGGTGCTGTCCTCTTTGGGTTTCTCCCCGCTTCGTTGGCTCGGCCGTTGTGGGGCAACCTTACCGCATGCAATCAACAAACTGCATACCAAAGCCACCGCAACCCATCCTGTTCCCGTGTTTTTTGTCATTCCCCTTGCTCTTTTAGTTTCTCTCTGCGGTATTCCGATGGCGTTACTCCGTAGGTTGCCTTGAAGCACTTGGCGAAATAGCGTGAGTCGTTCATACCCACCATATAGGTCACTTCCGTGATGTTGTATCGCTTGTCCTCCAGCAGCTGTGCGGCACGCTTGATACGCATCTCTCGGATAAATTCCACAGGGCTCAGTCCGGTCAGGCTCTTCAGCTTGTTGAAGAACACGGTGCGCCCCATGCCCATGTCCTCCACCAGTTCATCTACGGTCAGCGTGTTGTTCTCCATCTGTTTGTCCATGATACTGAGCAGCTTAGCGAGGAACGAGTCGCTCGGTATTCCTTCTTCGGCTTTCTGCGGTTCGAGTCGCATCAGTCGTTGGCGATAGTTCTGTTCCAATTGCTCCCGCTGTTGTATCAGGTTGTGTACGCGCGCCCGCAGATATTCCGGCTCAAAAGGCTTGGTCACATAGTCGTCAGCGCCTTCCTTCATAGCCTCCAATCGGCTCTCTATAGCCGATTTTGCGCTCAGCAGTATCACGGGGATGTAGTTTGTGTCCGGCGATTTTTTCAGATGGCTGGTCAGCTCCAGTCCGTCCATGTTCGGCATCATCAGGTCGGTTATCACAATGTCCGGAATCATTTTCTCCATGCTCTTGAGTGCCTCCACGCCGTCCGATGCGCTGACTATCTTGTATTCGTTGCTCAGTATGCTGCTCAAGAAGGTGCGCATGTCCTCGTTGTCATCCACCACCAGTATGGTTCGTTTTTGGTCTTGTTCGCTCTCTATTCGGTCGAGTTTGGCCTCAAATGGCTCTTTCGATTGGTTTTTCTGTTCGGTGCTGCCTTGGTCGTCAATGGCTATATCTGCCTCGTTGCCGAAATGGTCTTTTCCGGTGCGGAACATCACGGTAAAGGTAGTGCCTACGCCCACTTCGCTCTCCACCTCAATGTATCCGTGGTGCAGGTCGATCAGTTCCTTCACCAGATTCATTCCGATGCCCGTTCCCGTCACATTGGGGCTCATGTTCAGCTCGTTGTTGCTGGCGAATCGCTCGAATAGCAGGCTGCGTTTTTCCATAGCGATGCCCACGCCTTCGTCTTTCACTATCATCAGCACATAGCCCGGCTTGCTATCTACGGTCACGGTGATGTTCTTGCCGGCAGGCGTGAATTTGAACGCATTGCTCAGCAGGTTGAATAGGATTGTATCCACTCGTCCGCGGTCCACCCATACGGTGCTGTCAGCGGCTTTGTTTTCTATGTTCAGGTTGATGTGTTTGTCGTAGGCTTCCTTCTTGAAGTTTGCGCAGGTCTCGTTCACCAGCTCGCTGAGCATGGTGCGTTGTATTTTGAGCCGCATCTTCTTGTTCTGTATCTTGCGGAAGTCGAGCAGTTGGTTCACCATGCGCAGCATGCGTTGGCTGTTGCTCTGTACGATTTCCAGTTGGCTGCGTACGCTTGGCGATATGCGTTCGGTCTGCAGGATGTTGTCCACAGGTCCCATTATCAGCGTCAGCGGGGTGCGCAGTTCGTGGCTTATGTTGGTGAAGAATCGCAGTTTGATGTCGGTCACTTGCTGCTCTACTTGCACTTTTTGTCGCAGTTTCTCGTAGGTCCATACCACATACCCGCAGAGTGCAATCAGTCCGGCTGCCAGCAACACATAGAGGCAGATTGCCCACCAGCTCATCCATAGCGGTGCTTTCACGCATACCTTCAGCACCACTTCATTATTCACTTCCGTTCCTTCTCGGTTGGTTGAGCGCACACGGAAGGTGTAGTTCCCGTGTTCGAGGTTGGTGTAGGTCACCTTGCGTTGGTCTATGGCGAGGTTCCAGTCCTCCAACCCGTCCATCTTGTATAGATAGGTTATCTTGTTGGGGCGCACATATTCCAGTGCGGCATATTCGATGGTCAGGTTGCTGCCGGCTTCTATCTCTATATCTTTCTTGGGGTCCAGCACTTTTCCGGCGGAGGTGCAGTGTGTGATATAGAGTGGTGGCACCGATTGGGTGTGGGTTATTTTGCTTGGGCTGAAGGTGCAGTATCCGTTCGAGTAGCCAAACAGAATATCTCCTGCTTGCGTGCGGATGGCCTGTGCCTCCGTGAAATAGGTGTTCCGTTCCGCATCCAGTGCGTCGTAGTACTGTTCGTTGCCGCTCGCAATGTCTAATTGTGCAATGTCACTTTCCGAGCAGAACCACAGGCTTTTTCCGTCGCCCACAATGCTCAGCACCACATCATGCAGCGTTTCCACGCGTTCTATCTTCGGCTCTTTGGCGTGTGGATCCACTTTGTTCAGTCCGCCGCCGAAGGTCGCCAGCCATAGTTTGTTGTTGCTGTAGTAGATAGAGCGGATGTCGTAGCAGGGTATGAGGGTATTGTTCAGGTTTTGCAGGTCAATGCTCAGCAGTCCGGTAGTTGTTCCGCACCACAGGGTGTTATCCACTATCTGTACATTTCTCACTTTCAGTCCGTTGCCGATTATTTTCGGTGCGCTCAGTGTGCCGTCTTCTTTGGGGTAGAGTATATTCACACCGCCTCCGTAGGTGCCTACATAGAGTGTTCCGTCAGCGTCTTCGGCTATGTCGTATATGTCGGGGCAGTTGGTGGGGATCACTTCGCCTGTTTGAGCATAGATCAGTCCTTTCCCTTTTGTTCCGTATAGCAATCCGTATCGGCTGTCCAATCCGCAGTAGATGCGTCGGTTGTCTTTCACTATTTTTTGTATCTCGCCGTTGCGCAGTTGCACAAAGGCACGCACTTCGCCGTTGCTCTCGTTCGATTTGCGCATATCGGTCAGCCGGTAGGGCTGAGGCTCCATGTTGATACAGTCCACGCCGTTGTCGTAGGTGGCCACCCACATCTGTCCGTTGTTATCTACGTAGGCGGTGTGTATCATGTTGGTGATGCTGAGCGGATTGACCAGCTCATCTTTTTCCATGTCGTAGTACGACCATCCGCCGCCTGTCGGGTTCACCCATGTGCGTCCGAGGCAGTCTTCCACGATGAAGAAGTGTTCCCGCAGTTGTCCTGCAAATCGTCCGTCGAGTGGGGGTGTGAATCGTTTCCAGTTGTTGTCGCGGCAGCGCAAGATACCGAGTTGGTTGTCCACTTTCCATATTATGTTGTGGTCATCCACTTTGGTCAGCTCGTTGGTTTCGGCTATTTTTTGTTGCATAGCCGTAGGTATCTCATCGGCTGAGCGTGCGCTCACTTCCGTGCGTTCTTTGTCTATGCTGTAGAAGTGTTCGTCGTTGGTCATCCACCATATCACTTCCTGCTCGTCTTCGTATATCAGGTCCACACGGTTGTTCACTTGTATTTCTTCGCCGTTGCTCATGGCTTTGAATACACGGAAGGTGTGTCCGTCAAATTGGTTGAGTCCGTCCCATGTGCCGAACCACATATAGCCTTGTCGGTCTTGCAGGATGGCCATCACGGTGTTTTGGCTCATGCCGTCGTCTATCGAGTAGTGGCTGGTCGCATAGTGTTCTTCGGCGCGTGTTTGCGTGCCGAATCCTTGTCCCATCAGTAGCAGTCCTGTCAGTAGGGCTATGCCGAATATGCGTTGATGTTTCATTATGCGTTGTTTTTATGGTATGTAATAAGTATGGTGTGTATAGGTACGATGTATTGTAAATTGTCTTGTGTTTATGATAGTAATGAACGGAATATCTCGAATACGAAACGCCAGCAGACATAACAAATGGCGAGATTTAAAATGAGATTTAGTATGTTTATGAGTTTCATAGTGTGTGTATTTTAGAATGGTAAATTATTATCTTGGGTATGCAATATATTAATTGTTAATTGTTAATTGTTAATTACTCCAGCCCTTCGAGGTATCTTCCGTAGGCGGTTTTCATTTCGTGTCCGAGTGCATGTACATCTTCGGTCGTTATCCAGCCGTTTCGCCAGGCTATTTCCTCTATGCAGCTCACATAGAATCCTTGTCGGTTCTGTATGGTGGCGATAAAGTTCCCCGCCTCCAGCAGACTGTCGCAGTTGCCCGTGTCGAGCCATGCGAATCCACGCCCGAATAGTTTCACGTGCAGCGTCCCTTCCTCCAGATAGAGCTTGTTCAGGTCGGTTATCTCGTATTCGCCTCGTGCGCTTGGGCGCAGCGAAGCGGCTTTCTCGCATACGGTGTGGTCGTAGAAGTACAGCCCCGGCACGGCATATTTGCTTTTGGGTTGAGCGGGTTTTTCTTCGAGGCTCAGCACTTTCCCCTCTTTGTTAAATTCCACCACGCCGTAGGCACGCGGGTCGCTCACTTCGTAGCCGAATATGCAGGCGCCTTTCTGTCCGTTGCCGACACGCGCCGCTGCATCCCGCAGCATGCTGCTGAAGCTTTGTCCGTAGAACATATTGTCGCCCAGTATCAGGCAGCCTGCCTCGCCGTTCAGGAATTCTTTGCCTAATACAAAGGCTTGCGCCAGTCCGTTGGGCACTTCTTGTATTTTGTATTCCAGTCGCATACCGATTCGGCTCCCGTCGCCGAGCAGTTCTCGGAACATCGGCAGGTCGCGCGGGGTCGAGATGACCAGCACTTCCCGTATGCCGGCGAGCATAAGGGTCGAGAGCGGATAGTATATCATCGGCTTGTCATAGACAGGCATTATCTGTTTGCTGATGGCTTTGCTCAGTGGGTAGAGTCGTGTAGCGCTTCCCCCTGCTAAAATAATTCCTTTCATGGTCATTTGTCCTTTTTAGAAATCAATTATTCCTTATGGCGTATTTATGGCGTTTTTTCCGCCTACTACAATAGTGCGCAAAGTTACGCTTTTTTTCTTATATGTGCAAATTTGCGTGGGTTGATTTCAAAAATGCAGTCCCCTCCCGAAGGTGCTCTTACATTTTATTTTGTATATTAGCAAAATAGTAGTAACTTTGCACACGAATAAAAACACAATCAATCATACCGATAAAAACACTTAGCCTTATGAATATTCTTTTAGTGGTCCTTTTAGCGGTGGCGGGTATCGTCTTGCTGCTTTTGGAGGTATTCCTGTTGCCGGGTTTTGGTATAGCCGGCATTGCAGGATTGCTGAGTTTAGTGGGTGCGGTGGTAGCCGCCTATCTCAAGATTAGTGTCCTTGCCGGTCGTATCACGCTGGCGGGTTCGTTGCTTGCCACGGCGTTGGCGGTCTATGCGTTCTTGCGGGGTCGCGCGTTGCAGCGTATGTCGTTGGATACTTCTATCGATTCCAAGGTCGAGTTGGCAGAGCCGGGCAAGAAGATCGGGAATTTGGAGCGTGAGGCGAGCGCCATGAGCAAGAAGGAGGATCGCCGTATTGAGTCCGAGACGCAGGATGTCGCCGACCCGCAGTTGTAAGGTAGTCTCCGGTTATATTGGCAGCCGAAATATTATTTTCCTCCATTTTTCTTGCTGCGCAAGCAGTATAGGAACATACAAATCTAATCATTCATAATTCTTAATTCATAATTTGTAATTAGCAGCAATGGAAGTCGTTACAATTGTTTTGTTGGTACTTTTAGCCATCTTTTTGGTTATCTTTTTCTACTATGTACCATTTATGTTGTGGGTCAATGCGCTCGTCAGTGGTGTGCAGGTGTCCCTCGTCCAATTGTTCTTGATGCGTATCCGTAAGGTGCCCCCCACTCGGATTGTCAATTGCCTTATCGAGGCGCACAAGGCAGGTGTTACCGATGTCAAGCGTGATGCGTTGGAGGCGCACTATTTGGCCGGTGGTCATATCGAGCGTGTGGTTCATGCGCTTGTGTCTGCGTCCAAGGCCGGTATTCCTCTCTCGTTCCAGATGGCTACGGCTATCGATCTTGCCGGTCGTGATGTCTTCGAGGCAGTCCAGATGTCGGTTAATCCCAAAGTGATTGATACTCCGCCCGTTACGGCGGTTGCTAAGGATGGTATCCAGCTGATTGCCAAGGCGCGTGTCACGGTGCGTGCCAATATTCGCCAGTTGGTGGGTGGTGCCGGCGAGGATACGGTTCTCGCTCGTGTCGGTGAGGGCATTGTCAGCTCCATCGGTTCGGCGGAGAGCCACAAGCAGGTGTTGGAGAATCCCGATAGCATTTCCAAGTTGGTGCTGAGCAAGGGCTTGGATGCAGGTACGGCTTTTGAGATTCTTTCCATTGATATTGCCGATATCGATGTAGGTAAGAATATCGGTGCGCAGCTCCAGATGGATCAGGCGCAGGCGGATAAGAATATTGCGCAGGCGAAGGCAGAGGAGCGTCGTGCGATGGCTATCGCCGGCGAGCAGGAGATGAAGGCGAAGGCGCAGGAGGCTCGTGCCAAGGTCATCGAGGCAGAGGCGCTTGTTCCGCAGGCTATGGCGGAGGCGTTCCGCAACGGCAATTTGGGCATCATGGACTACTACCGTATGCAGAATATTCAGGCGGATACCTCCATGCGTGAGGCCATCGGCAAACCGTCTGACACCAAGAAGAAATAATCCGTGCGGGTTGCTCTTTTGCAATATCCCATCGCTTGGGCGGACAAGCCGACTAATCTTCGTCTGACCGAGCAGCGTTTGGCCGCATCAGCCCACAAGGCTGATGTGGCTCTTTTGCCGGAGATGTTTTCGACGGGTTTCTGCACCGATCGCCCCGATTTGGCAGAGCCGGCAGACGGCGAGACCATCACTCGCCTGCAGTCGTGTGCCGATCGCTACGATATGGCGGTGGCGGGGTCATTTATATGCGCTGAGGGTGGCAAGTTGTACAATCGTGGTTTCTTTTTGCGCCCGCATGAGCAGCCTTTCTTTGCTGATAAGCGCCACCTCTATGCCCATGGTGGCGAGGCGCGTTTCTTCTCGGCGGGAGCCAATCACGACACGGTCTTGTTCCGTGGTGTGCGGTTTCGGTTGGTGGTCTGCTACGATTTGCGTTTTCCCGTTTGGTTGCGCCGCACGGAGGCGGAACCGTACGATATTTTGTTGGTGTCGGCAGCGTGGCCGGCCATCCGCATTGCCTATTGGGATGCCGTGATGCCGGTGCGAGCCATCGAGAACCAATGTTATGTGGCGGGAGTCAATGCCGTGGGCGATGATGGATTGGGCTTGCATTATAACGGTCATTCCGTGGCGTTCGATACGCGCTTGCGTCCGATAGCCTCGTTGCCGGAGGATGCCGAGGGGACAGTTGTGGCAGACTTCGATATGGCGGCTCTCGATCATTTCCGTGAGACCCTTCCCCTTTGGCGTGATGCCGATTCCTTCACCCTGCAAATATAGTTTTTTAATCCGGAAATCTCAGACCCATTCCGAATATTTTTTCACCCATTTTCCGAACCATTTCCCGAACCATTTCCCGAACCGCTCCCGAACCACTCCCGAACCAACTCCGTAAAAACTCCTTTTCAATATGTTATCATCCCGTTGGAATATCCATACCCTCACCACAGAAGACCAAGCCCTCTGCCGTTCATTGTCCCGTGAGCTGAATATCTCTCCCTTGTCTGCGCAGTTGTTGGTCGATCGCCACATCCGTACTGCCGACGAGGCGCGTGCTTTCATCCGCCCGTCGCTCGCTTCGTTGCACGATCCTTTCCTCATGCGTGATATGGACAAGGCCGTAGCCCGCCTCGAGCAAGCCATCGAGCACCACGAGCGTATCATGGTCTATGGCGATTACGATGTCGATGGCACCACGGCCGTTGCGCTGATGTACAGCTTTTTGCAGACGCAGACCGACCATCTCAATTTCTATATTCCCGACCGCTATCGTGAGGGCTATGGTATCTCTTTTCAGGGTATCGATGCAGCCAAACAGGATGGTTGCACGCTCATGATTGCGCTCGATTGCGGTATCAAGGCGGTCGACAAGGTGCAGTATGCCACGGAGCAGGGCATCGATATGATTATCTGTGACCACCACACCCCGGGTGATACCATTCCCGCCGCCGTGGCGGTGCTTAATATGAAACGGTCGGATTGCCCGTATCCTTTCAAGGAGCTTAGTGGCTGCGGGGTAGGTTTCAAGTTGGTGCAGGCGTATTCCATTAAGACCCATATTCCGCAGGAGCGTATCTATCCGCTTCTCTCGCTGTTGGCGATGTCTATCGCTTCCGATATTGTGCCGGTCACGGATGAGAATCGTATTTTGGCGTTCTATGGCCTGCGTCAGCTGAATAAGCAGCCTTCTGTGGGCATCCGAGCCATTATGTCTGCAGCCGGTATTGCGCCGGACCACACCATCACCATTTCCGATTTGGTGTTCAAGATAGGCCCTCGTATCAATGCCTGCGGCCGTATCCATTCGGGCAGAGAGGCAGTGCTTCTGCTCATTTCCAACGACGAGGATTTTGCCCGCCAGCAGGCGTCCGACATCAACCATTACAACGAGGAGCGCCGTGGTTTGGACAATCAGACCACCACGGAGGCGCTTGAGATGCTCCGCCAAGATCCTGCCAACGATTTGCTTCACACCACGGTGGTCTATTCTCCCTCGTGGCATAAGGGCGTGGTGGGTATTGCAGCTTCTCGCCTCACGGAGACTTATTTCCGCCCCACGATTGTCTTCACGGCGTCGGACGGCGGTCTTATTTCGGGTTCGGCTCGTTCCGTGTCCGATTTTGACATCTATTCTGCCATCGATTCCTGCCGCGATTTGCTGACCAATTTCGGTGGTCACCGTTTTGCAGCGGGTCTGAGTATGCAGGAGACCAACCTGCCGGAGTTCAAGCGTCGTTTCGAGATGTATGTGGCATCGCATATCACGCCGGAGCAGTTGCAGCCGGTCATTCAGGTGGAGGCAGAGATTGATTTGTCGGAGATTACGCAGTCGTTTTTCAATGTCTTGCGCCATTTGGAGCCGTTTGGTCCCGGCAACGACCGCCCGCTCTTTCTGACTCGCCGCCTCTGCAACGCGCACGGCACTCGTGCGGTGGGCAAGGGGTCGGAGCATTTGCATTTGGATGTCACGGACGGGTCGTTCTTCCCGTCGGGTGAGCCGGCTATGTTTCATGGCATTGCGTTTGGTCAGGGAGCCATGGCGGACCATTTCAAGAACGGCCACACGGCGGACATCTGCTACCATGTGGAGGAGAATACGTTCAATCATCGTACCTCGCTTCAGCTCATGGCGGTTGATATTCGCCTCAACGCTCCCGCCTCGGCAGGGGTCAATGTAGAGCCTTCCTGCAATGCAGAGCCGGTGGCCCAAGCGCAACCTGACTCAGAAACTATTAATTCATAATTCATAATTCTTAATTCATAATTAGGATCTATGTTTTCCGAACGAGACACCAAGGGTCCCTCAATGCGTCACGGAGGGATAGAAGTGGTTTGCGGCAGTATGTTCTCCGGCAAGACGGAGGAGTTGATTCGCCGCATGAAGCGTGCGCAGTTTGCCAAGCAGAAGGTGGAGATTTTCAAGCCTTCCATCGATGTGCGGTATTCGGAGGAGGATGTGGTCAGCCACGACCATAATGTCATCCAATCCACGCCGGTCGATTCCAGCCAGAACATCTTGCTTTTGGCGGATGATATTGATGTGGTGGGTATCGACGAGGCGCAGTTTTTCGATATGGGCATTGTCGATGTCTGCAACGAGTTGGCATCGCGCGGTGTGCGTGTCATCGTGGCGGGTTTGGATATGGATTTCAAGGGCATTCCTTTTGGGCCTATGCCTGCGCTGATGGCGATAGCCGACGATGTCTATAAGACGCACGCCATCTGTGTCCATTGCGGCGATTTGGCGTATGTCAGCCATCGCCTCGTGTCTTCCGACAAGCGGGTCTTGTTGGGCGAGACCGATTCGTATGAGCCGCTCTGCCGCCGTTGCTATGCTGAGGCTATTGCCGCCGAGCAGCGCACCGACTCTTCCGCCGAATAGACCGCTGAAAGTTTTTTTTGCGCAAGATACTAATAGTCCAACTTCCTCCTCAAACCATACAGCCCATTGGAATTTGTTCAGCCCATAGATACGCCTCGTTTGGTGGATGTTGTGTTGCCGTTGGCGATGCACGATGTCCTCACCTATCGTGTGCCGGCTGCCATGCCGATGCCAGGGGTGGGTGTTCGGGTTTTGGTTCCGTTGGGCAAAAAGTCTGTCACGGGGGTCGTTTTGCGTTCTCATCCCGAACCACTCCCGAAGGAACTCCGTCTTCGTGACATCGAATCCCTTTTGGATGACGCTCCTTTGGTCACGGCTCACCAGTTGTCGCTTTGGCAGTGGATAGCGTCTTACTATATGTGTACCTTGGGCGAGGTGCTGTCAGCCGCTTTGCCCGCCGGTATCATCGACGACAATTACACGGCGCGCACCGCTTCCTATATCGTATTGCGGGAGTTAGATCTCGCAGCAGTCCGCAGAGCGCTCGCTCGTGCGCCCAAGCAGTTGCGGGTATTCGATACCTATCTCCGCTTGTCGCAGCAGCAACCGATGGTGGAGCGCCGCCTGCTTATCGAGGAGTCGGGCGAATCCACGGCTATTGTCCGTGCGCTTGTCGAGCGTCAGGTCTTCGATGAAATCGAGCAAAATGTCAGTCGCCTGCAGGTCTTCACGGGGGCGGTCGAGCCGATTCATCCTCTGTCGCCGGCGCAGTCTCGTGCGGCTGCCGATGTTCGTGCCGCATGGCAATCTCATGCCGTCTGTTTGCTTTTCGGGGTTACCTCTTCGGGCAAGACGGAGGTCTATATTCATCTCATCGAGGAGCAGTTGCAGCAGGGCAAGCAGGTGCTGTATCTTGTGCCGGAGATAGCCCTTACCACGCAGCTCACCGACCGCTTGCGTTCCGTTTTCGGCGACCGCCTTTTGGTCTATCATTCCCGTTTCACGGATGCCGAGCGGGTCGAGATCTATCATGCCGTGGCGGAGGCGGATTCTCCTCGTGTCATCATTGGCGCTCGTTCTGCTATCTTCTTGCCTTTCAGCCGCTTAGGTCTTGTCGTGGTCGACGAGGAGCACGAGTCGTCCTATAAGCAATCCGAGCCGGCACCCCGCTACCACGCTCGTTCCGTGGCGATTCTGTTGGCGCAGCAGTTTGGCGCCAAGGTCTTGTTGGGTTCGGCAACGCCCTCCGTTGAGTCCTATTATAATGCCACCACCGGCAAGTATGGCCTTGCCACGCTCACCGAGCGCTATGCGGGTCTTCAGTTGCCGACCATCCGTCTGATCGATCTCCGGCGTCAATACCATCGCAAGGAGATGTACGGTCATTTCTCCGATCCGTTGGTGGAGCGCATCCGTGAGGAGTTGGCGAAGCATAAGCAGATTATCTTGTTCCGCAATCGGCGTGGCTATGCCCCTTTGTTGCAATGCACAGCCTGTGGCAAGCCCCCTCGTTGCGTCAATTGCGATGTCCCGCTCACGTTCCATAAGTGCCTCAATCGCCTTTCTTGCCACTATTGCGGCTATTCCATACCGGTCCCCGCCCGTTGCCCCTCTTGTGGGGGCGAGATGCGAGTGCAGGGCTTTGGCACGGAGCGTATCGAGGACGAGGTGGCGAAGCTTTTTCCGGAGGCACGCGTGTTGCGTATGGATTTGGATACCACACGCAGCAAGACCGCCTATCAGGACATCATCAATGCTTTTTCCCGCCACGAGGCCGACATTTTGGTCGGCACGCAGATGGTCAGCAAGGGGTTGCATTTCGATGATGTATCGTTGGTGGCGGTGCTGAATGCCGACAGTATGTTCAATCAGCCCGATTTCCGTAGCTATGAGCGGGCTTTTCAGATGTTGGAGCAGGTGTCGGGTCGTGCGGGTCGCAAGGGAGCGCAGGGCGAGGTCTTCATTCAGTCTTTCCAGCCGGATCATCCGGTGCTGACCTATCTCCTGCAGCACGACTACGAGGGGCTGTTCCGTTCGCAGACGGAGGAGCGTCAGTTGTTCCATTATCCCCCATTTCATCGGCTTATTTCGATTACGCTGCGTCATCATGATTTGGCTCGCCTCGAGCAGGCATCGTTGCAGTTGCAGGGTCGCCTCTCTCGTATTTTCGGTTCGCGCGTGTCCCCCGTCATTGTGCCTTCGTTGGAGCGGGTGCAGAATCAATTCATCCGCCAGATTCGCCTGCGTATCGAGGCGCACGCCGATTCTGCCCGTGCCAAGCAGCTCTTGTCGGCACAGATTGCGGCGGTTTTGACCATTCCCGAATGCAAAGGTACGGTCATTTTGCCCGATGTCGATCCGCTGTAAAATCCCGTTGAATTCGACAGAATTTACATTATTCGCCCCAAAAAATAGAAAACGAAAATAACGCAAACAATATGAAAAAGATACATTCCCCGTGGCTGATTGTCATCGTATGGCTCGCTTTGATGGGTCTTTTCACCCTCGCTGCGGTCGTCATCTATGCGTTGGCGTTTCCCGATTCCCAATCCGTTGTGGCGCTCAAATGGCTGCAGTTTATGCAGTCGATAGGCACGTTCCTGTTGCCGGCTTTGTGCGTGGCGTTTCTGCACGCCGACAAGCCTTTCTCGTGGCTGCATTTGGATAAGGGCATGTCGTGGCGCACGGCTCTGTTTGCGGTGGCACTCATGCTGTGTGCCATCCCGGCTATCAATCTATTGAGTTACCTCAATCAGCAGATGGTCTTGCCGTCTTTTTTGCATTCGTTGGAGGAGCTTATGCGTACGCAGGAGGAGGCGGCCGCTCGTTTGATCGAGCAGTTTATGCAGACCGATACGGTGGGTGGCTTGCTTATCAATTTGGGGCTTATGGCCTTGTTGCCCGCCCTGTGCGAGGAGGTTACGTTCCGTGGTGTGCTGCAATCGTTGCTTACCCCTGATTCCGACCCAAATTCATCGCCTCGCCTCACTTCCCGTCAGCACCTTGTTATTTGGCTCGTTGCCGCCGTTTTCTCCTTTGTCCATTTCCAGTTCTATGGTTTCGTGCCGCGTATGTTGATGGGTGCCATGTTCGGTTATATGGTTGCATGGACGGGCAGCCTGTGGGTGCCTATGCTGATGCATTTCGTGAATAATGGGGCAACGGTGCTTTCCTATTTTTATGTCTATCGCCATCATTTAGATCCGGATTCGCTCGATTCCATCGGTATTTCCGGTACTTTATGGCTCGGTATTCTCAGCCTTTTGGTAGTCCCAACGGCTTTGTATTTCTATCGTCAATTGTCAAATTGTAAATAGTCAAATTGTAAATAGTCAAATTGTAAATAGTCAAATTGTCCAATCCCTCCATGGTTATTACAGATCCGAAAATAGACCTTCCCGAATTGCATCTTGCCGGTGAGGAGGCAGACCGTCTCGGGCTTGATTGTTATGTTATTGGTGGTTGGGTGCGAGATTTGTTTTTGCATCGTCCCAGCACCGACATTGATATGGTCGTCGTCCGCCGCGACCTTCCCACTCCTGCAACCACCCAAAATTCCGACTCCCATATTGCCGTAGAAAATACTTCAAATACTGTAGCGGAAAATGAGTTAAATACTGTAGCGGAAAATACTTCAAATACTGTAGCGGAAAACGAGTTAAAGACTGCTCAAAATACCCCACTTTCCCGAACCACTCCCGAACCAACTCCCTCAAAAAAGGAGGTCAGCATCGGTATTCGCGTAGCGGAAGCCGTAGCCCATCGCTTGGGTCGCGGCTCTCATCTCAGTGTCTTCCGTACGTATGGCACGGCGCAGGTCAAGAAGGGTGATATGGAGCTCGAGTTTGTGGGCGCTCGTCGCGAGAGTTATCAGCGCGATTCCCGCAATCCCATCGTCGAGGATGGCACGCTCTCGGAGGATCAAAACCGCCGTGATTTCACCATCAACGCCTTGGCTATCTGCCTCAATGCCGATCGCTATGGCGAGTTGCTCGACCCATTCGATGGTCTTTCCGATATGGAGCAATGCATCATCCGCACTCCGCTCGACCCGGATATCACATTCTCCGACGATCCTCTCCGTATGATGCGTGCGGTGCGTTTCGCCACCCAGCTCGGTTTTTCCTTGAATCTGACCACCTTCGAGGCTATCGAGCGCAATCGCGAGCGCATCCGTATCATTACCCGCGAGCGCATTGCTGACGAGTTGAACAAGATTATGCTTTCTCGTCGCCCCTCTGTCGGGTGGAAGTTGCTCGATCGCACCGGACTCCTTCCCCTTATCTTCCCCGAACTATCTGCTCTCAAGGGCGTAGAAATCATCGGTGGCAAAGGTCATAAGGATGTATTCCTTCATACGCTGCAAGTCCTTGATAATGTGGCAGAAAAGTCCGATAATTTATGGTTGCGTTGGGCGGCTCTGTTGCATGATATAGGTAAGCCTCGTTCCAAGGCGTGGGATCCGCAGGTGGGCTGGACATTCCGCAATCACAACTATTTGGGTGCCCGTATGGTGCCTCGCATTTTCCGTCAGATGAAGCTTCCGCAGAACGAGAAGATGGATTATGTGGTCAAGATGGTCGATTTGCACATGCGCCCTATCAACCTTATCGAGGACACCGTCACCGATTCGGCCGTGCGTCGTCTGCTGTTCGAGGCGGGCGATGACATCGACGATTTGATGCTTTTGTGCGATGCGGATATCACTTCCCGCAATGCCGACAAGGTTGCCCGTTTTCATCGTAATTACGAGTTGGTTCGCCGGAAAATGGTCGAGTTGGAGGAGCGTGATCGTATCCGCAATTTCCAGCCGCCGGTGCGTGGTGAGGAGATCATGCAGTGGCTCTCTCTGCCCCCTTGCGCCACGGTGGGTGAGCTGAAGACGGCGGTCAAGGATGCCATTTTGGATGGTATCATCCCCAACGAGCATGAGGCAGCCCGTGCCTATCTGTTCCGTTTGGCAGCGGAGAAAGGGCTGTCTGTTCCCGATACGGACACGCCGAAATAGCCGATACGCCGAAATAACCAAAAAAAGTCCGGAAATCCACAGAAAATCACCGCATTGCTTGTGTATTTCAATATTTTGATGTACCTTTGCACGCTTTTTGGCTGATTTATCGTTTCGGCCGCAAGCATATCTATTTTTTATTATTAACAAGGGCAGGCGATTCGAGCAATCGTAGCCCGCAAAACTTAAGTCTAAATGGCAACAAAGATTCGTTTGGCTCGTCATGGTCACAAAGACTACGCTTTCTACCACATCGTAGTAGCAGACAGCCGCTCGCCACGTGATGGCAAAATTATCGAACGCATTGGTTCTTTCAACCCGAACACCAATCCGAGTGCAGTCGTTCTCAATTTTGAGCGTGCTCTCTATTGGGTAGGTATCGGTGCAGAGCCGACAGCCACCGTACGCAACATCCTTTCCGATGAGGGCGTTCTTCTTATGAAGCACCTCAATGGTGGTGTAGCTAAGGGTGCATTTAGCCAAGAGGAGGCTCAGAAGCGTTTCGACGCTTGGAAGGCTCAAAAGGACGCTAAGAATGGCAAGATTAGCCAGGCTGAGGCTGACAAGAAGGTAGCTGCTGCCAAGGCTCTGCTCGCTCAAGAGGTAGAGACCAACAAGGCAAAGGCTGCTGCTGTAGCTAAGAAGCGCCAAGAGGCTGCTGACGCGCTTGCAGCTGCTGCTGTAGAGGCAGCACAAGAGGCTGCTGCCGCAGAGGCTCCCGCAGAGGACGCACCTGCTGCAGAATAAGTTTCGGCTTACTTTGTTCTGTAAGGCGGCTTGGACATCGTTCCGAGCCGCCTTTTTTGTGTCTTTTTCGTGTGCTTACGCTATTTTGAGCCGAGCGCAGCGGTTTGGAGTTGCGTGTTTGCCCGAAAAGCAGTACCTTTGCCTTCCGATGCGGTTGTCGAAAAAAGTCGTTATGGCAGAGAAACTAAATATATCGATCGTTCTATACCACCCTGATTGGCAGGGTGAGTTGCTGCCTTTGCTGCGCGAATTGATTCAGATTCGCCATCTCAACCATATCTATCTTATCGACAATTCCGAGTGCGATAATTCCGATGAATTCGAGCAAAATTGCATCTCTGCCTTCGGCGCAAATGCCCCCGTTTCCTATCAATTCACAGGCGCGAATTTAGGCTATGGCCGTGCGCATAACCTCGCTATCCGTCAGAGTATTTCCCATGGCGTTTCCTTGCATTTGGCGCTGAATAGCGATATTCAGCTGCGTGCGGCAGATGTCGATACGCTGTGCGATTTCATGGAGGCTACTCCGACAGTGGGGCAGCTCATGCCTCGCGTTACCAATCCCGAAGGAACGCCCCAGCATCTCTGTAAATTGCTGCCTACGCCCCTTGATGTTTTCGGTCGTCGTTTCCTGCCTCGCTCGTGGATGCGCCGTCGCAATGCCCGTTATGAGCTGCATGCGGCTGACCCTGCCCGTCCGCTCAATGCGCCGTATTTGAGTGGATGTTTTATGTTGTTGCGCACCAATACCGAGATCGGTGCGCCGCTGTTCGATGAGCGTTTCTTTATGTATCCGGAGGACATCGATCTCACCCGCCGCATCCACCGCAACTACCTCACGCTCTACTATCCGGCTGTCACCGTTGTGCATGCACACAAAAAAGGCTCATACCATAGTATGCGCCTTTTGTGGATACATTGTATCAATATGTGTCGTTATTTCCGTAAATGGGGATGGTTTATCGACCGAGAGCGCACGCTCTACAATCGCCAAGTCCTGTCCGACATTTCCCATCAATCAAGCATCTCGCACTAATACTCTTTGTCAGCACTAATACTCTTTGCCTGCACTACCACTTTTGCCTGCACTATCACAATTCACCCCACATAAGTATTAAGTGCCATTTTTTTTGTGTAAAAAAGCGTTTTTGGGGTTTCTTCACCTTCACACTATTCTTGTGTTCGTTCAGTCTAAATTCTAGTGTTCGTTTAATCTATCTTACTCTATTTTTCCCGAACCACTTCCGAACCAACTCCGTAAAACCCGATTAAATCGACCCTAATCGGTAGGTCAGATAGGCAGCATATACCAGTAGCAGTATGCCGCCGTGCCACCGTTTTATCTCATGATTCTTCGTGGTGTATACGAATAGCATCACCATGGCGCTGCCGAGTGCCGCCATCACGGCGTCCAGTTCCAGCCCTTTGTATCCGGGCAGCGGGAATGTCACAGCGCTTGTGCCGAGAATAAAGAATATATTGAATATATTGCTTCCGATTACGTTTCCCAATGCAATATCACAGTTTTTCTTCAGTGCCGCCATGCACGATGTGGCGAGTTCCGGTAGCGAGGTGCCTAATGCTACGATGGTCAGTCCTATGATCGCATCGCTCACGCCCAACGAGGTTGCAATGGCGGTTGCGCTTTTCACAATCACCTCTCCGCCGATCACCAATGCCACCAGTCCTGTTGCAATCAGCAGTATGGCTTTCCAGAGTACAACGGGCTTATATTCCTCGTTGGATTCGGCATTTTTTGCATTTCGGAAGGTATGCCAAAGGAAGATGATAAAGAATATGAGCAGTACAGATCCTCCTATGCCGGAGATGAACGAGAAGTTGGCTTCTCCCCACGCAAAGTGTCCCAGGTCCGCCCAGGTCGCATTTTCTATATGTATAGAGAATAAGCTTTCTACGTGCAGCCAAGCGGGGCTGCTATATACAGCGAAGAATAGCACCAATATCGCCGCCAACATACTCCACGGAATATCAAATTTCCGTGACTGTTTTGTCGATGAAATCGGATAAATCAACGCCGTGCAACCAAGAATTACGAATGTGTTAATGATGTTGCTGCCCAGTATGTTGGTGATGGCAATTTCGCTGTTGTGTTGCGATGCGGCCACCATATTCACCACAAATTCCGGCATACTTGTCCCAAAAGCAACGATGGTCAGTCCGATAATCAGGTCGCTCACGCCGTATTTTTTCGCCACGCCGCTTGCGCCCTCCACGAGCCAGTCGGCACCATAGATAAGTGCGATGAATCCGACAATAATCAGGGGTATCGACACCCACCAACCGCCGGCGCTAATCCATGTATCTAAGAATCCAAACATAACAAAAAGCGCACAAAAGTATTTGTAATCTCGGATTTGATTATTACTAAAAGGAAATTATAGAAGTCCCCCTTATACATTAACCCTTATACATTAAACAAGAAGTGCATAATGTCGCCGTCCTGCACGAGGTAGTCTTTTCCCTCGATGCCGAGTTTTCCGGCTGCGCGGCAGGCAGCTTCTCCTCCGAGTGCGATGAAATCGTCGTATTTTATCACTTCGGCACGAATAAATCCACGCTCAAAATCGGTGTGAATTACGCCGGCGCATTGTGGTGCTTTGCTGCCTGCTTTGAAGGTCCATGCGCGTACTTCATCGCTTCCTGCGGTCAGGAATGTGCGCAGATCGAGCAGCGAATATGCCGCCTTAATCAGTCGGTTCACGCCCGATTCTTTCAGCCCGATTTCTTCGAGGAACATCTGTCGTTCTTCGTAGGTCTCCAGTTCGGCTATCTCGCTTTCAATTTTTGCCGCCAGCACGAGCACTTGTGCGTTTTCCTCTTTTACGGCTTCTTTCACTTTTTCCACATACGCATTCCCGCTTACAGCCGAAGCCTCATCCACATTGCATACATACATCACGGGCTTGTTGGTCAGCAGGAACAGGTCTTTTGCAGCCTGCTCTTCCTCTTTGTTGGCGAGTTCCACCGAGCGTGCGTTTCGCCCTTCCGACAGTGCCTCTTTGTATTTATAAAGCACCTCAAGCGTCAGTTTTGCCTGTTTATCTCCGCCGGCTTTAGCCTGTTTTTCGGTTTTCTGAATGCGTGACTCCACGGTCTCGAGGTCTTTCAGCTGCAGTTCGGCATCGATTATCTCTTTGTCGCGTACCGGGTCTACCGAACCATCCACATGCACCACATTTTCGTCATCGAAGCAGCGCAGTACATGTATGATTGCATCGGTCTCACGGATGTTGGCGAGAAACTTATTTCCGAGTCCTTCGCCTTGGCTTGCGCCTTTCACCAATCCTGCAATATCCACGATTTCAACGGTAGTCGGTATCACGCCGCGCTCCGGATGGCACAGCTCTCCGAGCTTGATGAGCCGCTCGTCAGGTACGGTTATCACGCCCACGTTGGGTTCTATGGTGCAAAAAGGGAAGTTCGCCGATTGTGCTTTGGCGTTGCTAAGGCAGTTGAATAGGGTCGATTTGCCCACATTTGGCAGACCCACTATTCCGCATTGTAATGACATAAGTTATAGTATTCTGTTAGTTTATTCTGTCCTCGATAGGATGATTTTTGCCCTCGAAAAAGATATTTTTCTGTTTCAAACGAATTGCAAAGGTACGATTTTTTTTTGATTAAGCCAAAAAAACGCTTTTTTACACAAAAAATGGCACTTATTACTTGCCGAAGTTGTAGAAATGCCTTATCTTTGCAATCTCTATTTTACAACGACTAACTTTTATCGCATAAAATTTATCGAAACAAAAACTAACACATATCTATCTATTATGAAGAAAGCACTAAACAAACTGACGGCGCCGAAAAGTGTAGCACCGGAAAAGATTATTCAATTCGGCGAGGGTAACTTCCTCCGCGCATTTGTTGATTGGATCATTTGGAACATGGATGCAAAGACCAATTTCAATGCATCGGTGGTCGTAGTTCAACCGATCGACAAGGGTATGGTAGAGTGGCTGAATGGCCAAGACTGCCTGTATCATGTCAATCTGCAAGGGCGTTTGAATGGCGAGGCTGTCAATTCGCTTGAGCGTATCGATGTCATCTCGCGTGCATTGAATCCGTATTCGCAGAATGCCGCTTTCATGGCGTTGGCAGACCAGCCGGAGATTCGTTTTGTTATCTCGAACACCACGGAGGCAGGTATCACCTTCGATCCGGCTTGCAAGTTCACCGATGCTCCTGCAAGTTCTTATCCCGGCAAGTTGGTTCAGTTGCTCTATCGTCGTTATAAGACGTTCAACGGCTGCCCGAGCAAGGGCCTTATCATCATGCCTTGCGAGTTGATTTTCCTCAATGGTCACCATCTCAAGGAGTGCATCTATCAGTATATTGAGCTGTGGAAAGAGGATCTTGGCGCCGATTACGAGGGCTTCAAGGAGTGGTTCACCAAGTACAACTATGTTTGCGCTACTTTGGTGGATCGTATCGTTCCGGGTTTCCCCCGCAAGGACATCGCCGCTATCCAGGAGAAGGTGGGCTATGCCGACAATTTGGTGGTACAAGCCGAGATTTTCCACCTTTGGGTTATCGAAAAGCCGGAGAATATGTCTATCGAGGAGTTGCGTGAGGAGTTCCCTGCAGAGAAGGCCGGTCTGCATGTGCTGATTGCCGAGAGCGAGAAGCCGTACCACGAGCGCAAGGTTACCTTGCTCAATGGTCCTCACACGGTGCTGTCGCCGGTGGCTTACCTGAGCGGTATCAATATCGTTCGCGACGCTTGCAACGATCCGGTTATCGGCAAATATATTCACAAGGTACAGTTCGAGGAGTTGATGGAGACCCTCAACTTGCCGATGGAGGAGCTTCGTCAGTTCGCATCGGATGTCTTGGAGCGTTTCAACAACCCGTATGTAGACCATCAGGTTACCTCTATCATGCTCAACTCGTTCCCGAAATTCGAGACGCGCGACCTGCCGGGTCTGAAGACCTATCTCGAGCGCAAGGGTACGCTGCCTAAGGGCTTGGTGCTCGGTTTGGCTGCTATCATCACCTACTACAAGGGTGGTGTCCGTGCCGATGGTGCGCCTATCCAGCCGAACGATGCGCAAGAGATTATGGACTTGCTCGCTCAGCTTTGGGCTACGGGCGACACCCACAAGGTGGCAGAGGGCGTTCTTGGTGCAACCGATATTATTTGGAAGGAGAGCAAGCAGAACCTCAGCGAGATTCCGGGTCTTACCGCTATGGTTGAGGGCTTCTTGAACGACATCCAGTCGAAGGGTATGGTTGAGACTGTCAAGTCGATTCTCTAATCCGCTGATACGAGAAAGTTGTTGATATTCTGACAGATACGGAGACAAAGGATCTTTTCGTAAATGGCTTTGTTAAGCTTATTGCTAAGCGGGAAATTTATAGAAGTCCCCTAAGAAGTCTTCATAAGTATATGTTGAGAATTTAACAGATATTACCGGCAAAAGGGAGGAGCCAATCACTCCTCCCTTTTTGCAAATCTCTCAACCACTATCAACTATCAACTCTCAACTACATTCAACTCATTTAACCACCTATCAACTCATAAACTTATAAACCCATAAACTAACGCAATGACTAATGTACTGAAAATCAATCCTGCAGACAATGTCGTGGTGGCTATTCAGCCGCAGGCAAAGGGTGCCGTCATCGAGGTGGATGGTAAGCAGATTACCGTGCTCGAGGATGTGCCGGCAGGGCATAAGATCGCTATTTGCGACCTCCACGAGGGCGAAAATGTCATCAAATACGGCTTCCCTATCGGCCACGCCAAGGAGGACAAGCCGGCAGGCTCGTGGATGAACGAGAATAATATCAAAACCAATTTGGCAGGCTTGCTGTCCTACGAGTACCATCCCAAGGAGGTCGTGCTGTCCATCCCCGACGAGCATCGTACTTTTATGGGCTATCGCCGCAAGGATGGTCAGGTGGGTATCCGCAACGAGGTGTGGATTATTCCGACCGTGGGCTGCGTCAATGGCATTGTCAATCAGTTGGCGGAGCGCCTGCGTCAGGAGACGGGGGCGGACAATATCTTCGCTTTCCCGCACAACTACGGCTGCTCGCAGTTGGGCGATGACCACGAGAACACCAAGAAGATTCTGCGCGATATGGTGCATCACCCCAACGCAGGCGCTGTGTTGGTCGTAGGTTTGGGCTGTGAGAACAACCAACCCGATGTCTTCGAGGCTTTCTGCGGTGATTACGACCACGATCGTATCCGTTTTGTGGTCAGCCAGAAGATCGAGGGCGATGAGGTTGAATACTGTATGCCTATTTTGCGTGAGCTATATACCAAGACTACCCACGATCGCCGCGAGGAGTGCCCGCTCAGCGAGTTGCGTGTCGGCTTGAAATGCGGTGGATCCGATGGTTTTTCGGGTATCACGGCGAACCCTTTGTTGGGTGTCTTCTCCGATTATCTCGTGGCGCAGGGCGGTACTACCGTGCTGACTGAGGTGCCTGAAATGTTTGGTGCCGAGACCATTCTGATGGATCGTTGCGCCAACCGCGAGTTGTTCGACCAGACGGTCAGCCTCATCAACAATTTCAAGGACTATTTCCTCTCGCATGGCGAGCCGGTGGGCGAAAATCCTTCGCCGGGCAACAAGGCAGGCGGTATCTCCACGCTCGAGGACAAGGCATTGGGTTGCACGCAGAAGTGCGGTAAGTCGCTCGTGCGTGGGGTGCTTCCCTATGGCGAGCGCCTGCAAGTCAAGGGCTTGAACTTGCTCTCTGCACCGGGCAACGACTTGGTGGCAGCGACGGCTTTGGCGTCGGCAGGTTGCCATATGGTGCTATTCACCACGGGTCGTGGCACGCCGTTCGGCACCTATGTTCCGACCATGAAGGTCAGCACCAATTCCAATCTCTACCACAACAAACCGAAGTGGATAGATTTCAATGCCGGGGTCATCGCTGAGGGCGAATCCATGGAGGCTGTAGCCCGCCGATTTACCGATTTCGTCATCGAGGTGGCAAACGGAGCGCAGACCAACAACGAGAAGAACGGCTACCACGAGATTGCCATCTTCAAGACCGGTGTCACCCTCTAATTTCCTTCGAATTCAACGGGAAAATTTAGCCATTTCTATTGACATAAACATAATGAATTGGTATAAATTTATACGGTTGTTGATACATACTATGTAAAGAATAGGCGGATTTCAGGTCCGCCTATTCTATTTATGTTTTTGGGGTCGAAAATTCCGGTCTTGACGATGTCTATTTCTTCTCTTTTCTATTCGGTTTTCGATTTGTTTTTCCCACGCCGCTGTGCGCAGTGTGGTCGCCTTTTGCATCACGCCGACCCGCCTATTTGCGAGGCTTGCCTGCGTTCTTTGCCTCGCACCGAGCAGAGCCATGTTCGGGTCAATACCACCATGGAATTGTTCGAGGATACGCCCCGTGTGGAGCGTGCTGCCGCTTTTTTGTTTTTCGACAAGGGCGCTTCGGTTCAGCGCTTGGTCCATTTGTTCAAGTATCGCCATCGTCCCGACATTGCCTACCATTTGGCTCGCATTGCCGCGATGGAGTTTTCCGAGACCGATTTTTTCGATGGAATCGACCTGATTGTCCCTGTTCCGCTGCATCCGATTCGTGAGCGCGAGCGCGGTTACAATCAGTCTGAGGTCATTGCCCGTGCTTTGTCCGAGGTCACGGGCATCCCATGCGACACCACGCATTTGGTTCGTATTCGCAACAATCCCCAGCAGGCGCTCATGCGCGGCAAAGACCGCGAACATAATGTATCCGGCATTTTTCGTGCTACATTCCCGAAGGACTCCCGAACCAACACGATACTTCTCGTCGACGATCTCATTACTACGGGCAGTACCATCCGTTCCTGTATCGCAGCGCTCAACGCCTCTACCCGTGCGACCTACCGTGTCTTTGCGCTCGGAAAAGCCCGCTAA
>CAVKVE010000021.1:0-20450 GCA_963659655.1 Bacteroidaceae bacterium
AGTCTTGCCTTGATGGCAGCGGACTCGGCTTCGTAGCCGGGCTTGTCAAGCAGGGCGAACATATTCTTCTTGTATGCCTCTACACCCGGTTGGTTGAACGGATTGACATCCAGCAGATAGCCCGAGATACCGCACGCACGCTCGAAGAAATAAATCAACTCGCCGAGATAGAACTCGTTGAGTTTGGGCAGCGTCACTTTCAGGTTGGGTACACCGCCATCGACATGAGCCAACATGGTGCCGAGCTCTGCCATCTTGTTCACTTCGTCCACACGCTTGCCGGCGAGGAAGTTCAAGCCATCGAGGTTCGCCTCATCGTAAGGGAACTCTACTTTGTTGTTCGGCTCAGCCACCGAGATAACCGTCTCGAACAGGTGACGCTCACCGTCTTGGATATATTGTCCCATCGAGTGCAGGTCGGTGGTGAAGTCTACGCTTGCAGGGAATATGCCCTTGTGGTCTTTGCCCTCCGACTCTCCGTAGAGCTGTTTCCACCATTCGCTCACATAATGGAGTTTCGGGTGGAAATTGACAAGCAGCTCGATTTTCTTTCCTTGCTCGGAGTAGATGCTATTGCGAGCAGCGGCGTATTGTGCAGCGGGGTTCTCCTCGAACGGGGTATCTATACCGCATACTTCTGCCATACGAGCCGCACCGTCAATCAGTGCGTTGATGTCAAACCCTGCGCAGGCAATAGGCAACAGTCCTACCGGCGAAAGAACAGAGAAGCGTCCGCCGATATTGTCTTCGATAACGAAAGTCTTGTAACCTTCTTGGGTTGCCAAGGTGCGCAGTGCCCCTTTCTTGGCGTCAGTAATGCAGACGATCAGTTTCTGTGCTGCCTCTATGCCTTGTTGTTTCTCGAGTTGGGTTTTGAGAAGTCGGAATGCCAAAGCCGGCTCTGTAGTTGTACCCGATTTGGAAATGCAGATGATACCGAATTTCTTGTTTGCGAGCAGTTCTTGCAACTCGTAGAGGTAGTCCTCGCCGATGTTTTGCCCGGCATAGATAATGGCCGGTTTCTTGCCTTCAAGCCATGCGAAGGAGTTTGATAGTGCGTCATTAACGGCTTTCGCACCGAGATAGCTGCCTCCGATACCGATACATACTATCACCTCACACTCTTTGCGGAGCAGGTCGGCCGTGGCTTGAATATCTTTGAGTTGCGGCTTGATATCCTCAGGCAGGTTGAGCCACCCCAAGAAATCATTGCCTTTGCCGGTACCCTTAACGAGCAGTTCTTGGCAGTGGGCTACTTTTGCTTTGTAGGCGTTAACAGCGTCAGCGCTTACGGCTTTTGCATACGAAAATTGAATGTCTTTCATTATTTTGTGTGTTTATGGTTATCTATTTGTAGAAGTTTTATTGTAGTTTTTTGGTCAGCTCACGGATGGCGAGGGTGGGGGATTTGCGCTCGTAGAGAATGTCGTACATAGCGTCCACTATCGGTAGGCTGACTTGTATACGCTCGTTAGCGAGGTGAATGGCGCGTGTGCCATAGTAGCCCTCTGCCACCATTTCCATTTCCATTTGTGCTGCTTTGACGGAGTAGCCCATACCAACCATTTGTCCGAATTGGCGGTTCCGCGAGAATTTTGAGTAAGCCGTAACGAGCACATCGCCCAAATAGCCGCTTGCCGTGATGTCTCGGTGGGCATTCGACATGGCCATGGCAAAACGCTGTATCTCTTGGATGGCGTTGGTCAGCAGCACAGCTTGGAAATTGTCTCCATAGTGCAGACTCTGGCACATACCCGCTGCAATGGCGTAGATATTTTTCATCACGGAGGAGTATTCCAATCCCACTACATCGTTGCTCGTAGTGGTCTGTACAAACTCTGTGCGGAAAAGTTCCTGCCACTTGGTGGCATTCTCAAGACTTTCGCATCCAATGGTCAAGTAACTGAGTCGCTCCAACGCAATCTCTTCTGCATGGCAAGGACCGGCAATAATACCGAGTTGCTCCATTGGTATATTGAATCGTTGATTCAGGTAGTCCGTCACAATGATGTTATCATCGGGAATCATCCCCTTTACCGCTGAGATGACAATCTTGTGGGTCATATTGCGGCGTATCTTGTTGAGCGACTGCTTGATATAGGGCGAAGGAATCGCCAATATCAGCAGGTCGGAATGTGCAATCACCTTGTTGATGTCCGACGAGAAATGAATCCGTGATACATCGAAAGTGGCTGCCCCAAGATAACTCGGGTTCTTGCCTGTCGCCATAAACTCGTCTATCACCTCTTGCCGGCGAATATACCAGTTTATCTCGTTTTGGTTGTTGAGCACTATCTTGGCGAGTGCCGTTGCCCAACTACCGGAGCCTAATATAGCAACTTTTTTGTACATTAGTTCTAATTATTGAATCATGAATCACGAATGATATGAATTCGTATGTTCGAAAATGATAATTCATAATTCGTCATTCTTAATTACCAATCACGCTTCCGGCTTCATGGTGGGGAAGAGCAGCACCTCTTGGATAGTCGGCTGCCCTGTCATGAGAATAGCGAGGCGGTCGATACCGATACCGATACCCGATGTGGGAGGCATACCATATTCGAGCGCACGCATAAAATCGTGGTCTATCACCATAGCCTCATCGTCGCCCTTATCTGCCAACTTCATTTGCTCTACAAAGCGGTTGTATTGGTCGATCGGATCGTTCAACTCGCTATATGCATTGGCCAACTCTTTGCCGTTGACCATCAACTCGAAACGCTCGGTCAGTCCCGGTTTGGAGCGGTGCATCTTGGTGAGCGGCGACATCTCGACGGGGTAGTCGGTGATGAAGGTGGGCTGAATGAAACTGCCCTCGCAGGTCTCACCAAATATCTCATCTATGAGTTTGCCCTTGCCCATGTGTTCGGTATCCTCTACGCCGTATTTCTTAGCTACCTCGCGAATCTCGTCTTCGCTCATGGTGCTGAGGTCAAGTCCCGTCTTTTCCTTGATGGCATCAAGAATAGGCAGACGCCGATAGGGGGCTTTGAAATCCACCTCATGGTCGCCGATCTGCACTTTGGTAGTGCCGTTGACGGCAATGGCAATACGCTCCAACAACTGCTCGGTGAACGACATCATCCAGTTGTAGTCTTTGTACTGCACATAGAGCTCCATACAGGTAAATTCCGGATTGTGGCTGCGGTCCATTCCTTCGTTACGGAAATTGCGCCCAATCTCGTATACGCCCTCGAAACCACCGACAATCAAGCGTTTGAGGTATAGTTCGGTAGCGATACGCAGATACATATCTACATCGAGTGCATTGTGGTGCGTGATGAACGGGCGTGCCGATGCGCCACCTGCAATCTGCTGCAGAATAGGGGTCTCTACCTCGGTGTAGCCTGCCTCGTCGAATACCTGTCGCATAGTGCGAATGATAGTTGCTCGTTTGAGGAAAGTTTCCTTTACGCCATCGTTGACCACAAGGTCAATATAGCGTTGGCGGTAGCGTTGCTCCGGGTCGTTGAAACCATCATACGCCACACCGTCTTTGTATTTGACGATAGGCAGCGGACGCAGGCTCTTGGCAAGTACGGTCAGGCGCTTGGCGTGTACCGAAATCTCGCCGGTCTGTGTGCGGAATGTAAAGCCCTCGATGCCGATGAAATCGCCGATATCAAGCAGTTTCTTGAAAACAACATTGTACATCTGCTGTTCTACCGTAGTAGGTGTTTCGCCTTCAGCAGTGGGGGCTTGTATGTCGTCACGACTTACATAAACCTGTATGCGTCCCTTGGAGTCTTGCAGTTCGATGAACGAGGCTTTGCCCATAATGCGGCGGGACATCAGTCGTCCGGCAATACGCACTTCTTTACCCGTGTGCCAAGCCGCAGAGGTGTCCTCATCGGCAAAGTTATTTTTGATGTCGGTGGAGTAACCGGTTACTACATATTCTGCTGCAGGGTAGGGGTCAATGCCCATATCTCGCATGGTTTGCAGACTCTGTCTGCGTACTTGTTCTTGTTCGCTTAGTTCCATTTTTTGCTATTTCAAATTCGAAATAGATAGTTTTCGGCTTGTACTTATGGTTCGTTTCGCCCCATACTTATGGTTCATTTTCTCCCCATACTTATGGTTCATTTTCTCCCCGTACTTCTGTTCCCTATAACTATCTATAATTCTTTTATTTAGTTGCTATATAGTAATTCGTTATGATATTGATAAAGCTATGCGTAGCGTATACTCAATATGATTGTTTATAGAGAAATGTACCTGTTGTACATAATGATTGTTTATAGAAAAATGTGCCTGTGTACATAATGATTGTTTATTGAGATTATGTACCTATATACAAATTCCGCTGCAAAGGTACAAAATTTCTTTTAATCGTGCAATATCAATTTTGAGGCTTTCCCGAAGCACTGCCTTAGGTAAAAGCACGCAAGACCCTATTTAGACACCATTTTGCATAGCGGATAGGTCTTTGGAATAGATGTGTTTAGAGAAAGTACTTGTTTGGAGAATAGACTGTTTTAGGGAATAGAACAGACTATTGCCTACCGGATGATATTAGTGCAATAGGTGATGCTCATGCTCTAAAAGCCATTTCTTAACTTCTACGCCACCACCATATCCGGTGAGAGCCCCATCTCTGCCAATGACTCGATGACAGGGAACAATAACGGAGAGGGCATTTGCTCTATTGGCATTGGCGACCGCTCGTACTGCCGTAGGTATAGAGATACGCTGTGCTAAGTCAGCATACGAAATGGTGGTCCCGAATGGAATATGCAGCAATTCGTTCCATACAGTTTTCTGGAATTCTGTTCCTACCAATAAGAGCGGAACGTCGAACCCATGACGCACACCCGCAAAGTACTCATCTAACTGGGTTGCTGTTTGCTCTATGACCTGTGAAATGCCCGGCACGATATCTGCTTGCAAATACCGGTTGAGCCGCTTATCTATTTGCTCTCGATGTCGCTCTACTTGCCAATCACACAAGCAAAGCCGATTCTCAAACGACCCGAGTATCAAGGTGCCGCATGGAGACGAATAGGGGGAAATTAAAATTGTATGCATGATGGACCCTATAGTTGGCAAAGGATGCTCAGTGAAGGTCAAACATACTATTGAGCAAGCGAATTGCCGTTGCGGTACGGAATACCTTATCTCGGAAAGTACGGATGGAATCCGGCGAAAGGTTGTCCTCATAAGCATTGACCAAAAAGTCTGCCTCTATGAGTATGCGGTGGTCGATGGACTCAATGGGAGAGTAGGTGTGGTGATGAGCTATCAGCCAGCAAATACGCTCGGTTTGTGCATGGGTGTAGCCTCCCACTTCGGTCAGTATCCGTTGTGCTTCGGCCGGACCGAGCTCCTCTTGTGCCTTACCATTACAATTGCCATATTTTTGCTCTGCTGCATGGATGCCGACATCGTGAAGAATGGCAGCAGTTTCTAAAACAAACAGGGTCGGAGCATCGATTCCTTCGCTTGTGCCAATGGTGGCTGCAAAGTTATGCACTTTGACAAAATGCTGTATTCGCCTGGCGTCGCCATGGTCATATCTCACCATAGCCTCCATAACAGATGCTAATTGTTGTTCCATTGTATGAGTAAGTGTGCTGTGATACTATAAGGAAACAAATATCAACAATGGCTTTCTCGGTCGGATAGAATGAGCCGAAGAAGAGCCTGTATGGCATCTTCTTGCGGAATGTTTTTGAGCACACATTCCTTGCCGCGGTAAAGACTAATACGATCTCTCCCTGCACCGACATAGCCATAATCGGCATCTGCCATCTCGCCGGGTCCATTGACAATACATCCCATAACACCGATTTTTAATCCATTGATGTATTCACCGGTGGTGGGGTCTTGGAGATGTTGCGTAGCCGTTTTGACATCGGCAATGGTTTTCTCAAGGTCGAATAGGGTGCGCCCACAACCCGGACAAGATATATATTCTGTCTTGTACATACGGACACGAGCCGCTTGCAGTATATCCTTGCTCAATCGCCCAAGCTGCTCGGTAGTGAAATGTGAATTGGACAATTGCAACTCGGATAGACCATACTCCCATAGTAGCCGGCCACATTCTGCTGCTGCATGGATTTGAAAGAGTCCCCAATCGGTATCGTTATTGGTATAATGGAGCGTGTCGTTATCTATGTAAGTCTGAGTATCCTTATGATAGCGAACGCTATCGGGACGGACAAAATAATCGACTAAGGCTCTTGCAACCGGAATCTCATTCTCCGGAGCCTCGCTAAGGCTAACGCGTACGGTATCGCCAATCCCGTCTGCCAATAGTGCACCAATCCCGACGGCAGACTTGATACGACCATCTTCGCCTTCGCCTGCTTCGGTGACACCGAGATGCAGCGGAAAAGACATGTTCTCCTTGTTCATTTCCTCCACAAGCAGGCGCATTGTGGTGACCATCACCCGCGTGTTGCTGGCCTTGACCGAAATGACAATATCTTGAAAGTTCTGCTCAACGGCAATGCGTAGGAATTCCATCACACTCTCGACCATACCGGCCGGAGTATCTCCGTAGCGGGACATAATACGATCGCTCAAACTACCATGATTGACACCCAATCGGATAGCGGTATGGTGTTGCTTGCAAATTTCGATAAGCTGTGTGAAGCGTTCTCTCAGCCGCAGAAGCTCGGCGGCATATTCGGCATCCGAATAGTCGATATGAATAAATTTCCGAGCAGGATCGATATAGTTTCCCGGATTGATTCGAACTTTCTCGACCACTTGGGCTGCTTCGTCTGCCACGGAGGCTTGGAAATGCACATCGGCTACGAGAGGTACAATGCCGTTTAGCCTACTATGTATTTCGGCAAGTGATTCAACTTCGCGCACCCCTTGAGTAGTAAAGCGTAATAGTTCGGCTCCTGCTTGAACGCAGCGCTCGGCTTGTGCTATGCTGCCCTCAATATCGTTGGTAGAGGTGTTTGCCATCGTCTGAAGGCGGATGGGTGCATCACTACCAATCGTGAGATTGCCTACATGGGTTTGTGTGGTGAGGCGACGCGTATAGGAAAGAACGATATTTTTCATTGCTGAAATCAGTTATCGGAAGAATGTGAAATTGACACTGCCATACGAGCGGTGGGATTGGAAATGTGGATGCTGTGCAAAGTCGTAGTCTTTGCCATGCTCCAATACAAAAAGACCATCCGGTTTCAGAATACCTTTCTCAAAAATAAGGTCGGGTAGAGTAGATAGTGTCTCTAATGCATAAGGCGGGTCGGCAAATATGAAATCGAACTGCAATGCACAGGTATTTATATACTTGAATACATCGCCCCGCATCACCTGTAGATTGTGTATGCCGAGTTGCTTGCAGGTAGATATAATGAAATTCTGCTGTGTATGAGCCATCTCTACCGCTGTGACCTCTCGAGCGCCACGACTTACAAACTCAAGACCTATTCCGCCTGTTCCGGCAAAAAGGTCTAGCATATCACATCCCTCGAAATCAATCTGATTGTTCAGCAGGTTGAACAGACTCTCTTTGGCAAAGTCGGTGGTGGGGCGTGCGGTTATATTTTTAGGGGGCGTCAAACGGCGCCCCCTAAATGTACCAGATATAATTCGCATAGAATTAATCTATTTCTATGTGTTAGAACGAGATTACTCCCAATTGCCGGCGTTGTTGTTCGGTGCCTCGACGCTACCTACCTTCAAACCAGCATAGTGGTCAAGCTTGGTCTCCTTGTCAACCAAGTTGACCAACTCTTGCTTATTGAGGTCGCCCAGATAGGTCTCAAACGGTGCACGAGCCTCGAACAAAGGAACACGATAGCCTTTGGAGGTGTAGTCGTTATTCACTTCGATTTCGAATTTTGCACCATTGGTATAAGGAATGTAGATAATCTGCCCAATATTCTGCTCGGTATAAGCACCCTTATACAAGCTCTGGATGAGGTTGTTCTCAATGGTATCACGACGGAAACCGCTCAGCCCATTGGCGATGACATCCTTGTCGTTTGCCCAAATATACTGATAGAGCTCTGCATCGCTTGCAAAGGTCTGTTTCTTGAGGGCTTTCTTCTTAGCCTCATTGATAATCTTGACGGCTTTCGGCTCGGTCAAACCTGCCTCAAGCTGCTTGTCGGTAAGACTTCCTTCCTTGGATACCTCCTTCTTGGTGGCGGTCTTCAAGAAAAGAATCAGACTATCGGTGTCTGCTGTGTAACGACCGTTTTGACGGTTGAATTCGACCTCTGCAGTACGAAGACTAACGAGATTCTTGATAACTTCTTTTTCACGGACAGTGCGTGCCTCCTCGAAACGGATAGGAGTAACTACGCTATTCACGCAAAAATACGCCATGACGCCTGCTGCAATAATGAGCAGGGCTACCATAATCCACTTGGTTACATTGGTTGCTTTCATTTCTTTTGGTATAGTTTTTGATATATTTTCGGTTAAAAAAAAGCGTGCTCTTTGCACAAATTCGCTGCAAAGTTACGCTTTTTTTTTGAATATGCAAAATGTCGTAATTTTTTGGGTATAAATTTATGGAAGATAGCAACAAAGTATTGTTTCAAATCCTCAACGAGCGCCTTGATTTGCTGCGTCAGTTGGACAAGGAAGGAGATTCGGATCGTCGCCGACATGTTGCTCGAGAGACACAGCAATTGCATGCTCCGTTGGCGCACCGCTTGGGTCTGTATCAAATCAAGACCGAAATGGAAGACTTGGCGCTGAAGTTTACCGACTATGATAAGTATAAATATATTGCTCACGCTCTAAATGCTAAAAAATCGGAGCGGGATGAGTATATTGCGCGTTTTATTGCCCCGTTGGAACAGAAATTGAAGGATGCCGGCTTTGTATTTACCATTAAAGGGCGTCCTAAATCGATACATTCTATCTATCACAAGATGCAGGCGCAGAACTGTGATGTGGATAGGATATACGACCTGTTTGCCATTCGCATTATATTAGACTCGCCTGCCGAACGAGAAAAACAAGATTGCTGGCAGGTGTATTCGCTGATTACCGACATTTTCCAACCGAATCCCAAGCGACTGCGCGATTGGTTGTCGGTGCCGAAGGAAAATGGCTATGAGAGCTTGCACACTACAGTGCTTGGACCGGACAATCGGTGGGTGGAAGTGCAAATCCGTACCAAACGAATGGATGAGGTGGCCGAGAAAGGTGTGGCTGCCCACTGGGCATATAAGGGCGTGAAGGGAAATATACTGACCAACAAACAGTATGTGTATGTATTTACCCCTACGGGCGACTTGCGTCGTCTGCCTGCAGAGGCCACCGTGCTGGATTTTGCCTATAGTATCCACTCGGATGTGGGAGACCACTGTGTAGGCGGACGCATTCGTAACCAAAATGTTTCCATTCGGCAGAAGCTCGAAAATGGCGACCAGATAGAGGTGCTCACTTCGCCCAACCAAAAACCGAATGCCGATTGGCTCAATTTTGTGACATCGACCAAGGCGAAAAATAAGATTCGTCAGTCGCTCAAAGAGATAGAGTATAAGGATGCAGCGGAAGGCAAGGAGATACTGGAGCGCCGCTTCCGTAATTGGAAAATAGAGTATGGTGAGGCAGATATTTCCCGCTTGGCTAACAAGTTGGGGTATAAGGCAGTGAGCGACTTATATCAGTCGATTGCACAAGGAAAAGAAGATGTACTGCAACTGCGTGAAGTTTTGGCCTCGTTGGATAATGCGGCGCAGCACCATATTGAGCCAAAGCCCGAATATGTCCCGAAGGAACAATTGGCAGGACTGGCTATCGAGGTGGATATGAATGTGAAGAATGTGGACTACAACCTATCTCGCTGCTGCAATCCGCAGCCCGGTGACCCGATATTCGGCTTTATCAGCGTGACAAAGGGTATCCGTATTCACCGCTGCGATTGCCCAAATGCAGACAACATCCGTGAACGCTATCCGTATCGTCTGATACCGGCTCGCTGGGCAGCTCCCAAATCGGCACCGCAAACCGGCAAAAAGAAATAGCCAAACGCAACAAAAAAGGTATAAACAATCCGAGCGTGCCTTCCGGGCACGCTCGGACTGTTTCTTTATTAGTGTAGGTCTATTTTTCCCATTTTGGGCATCAGTACGATGATTTGACTTCTGCGACGCAGTACATACTCGGATGGGCGGTCGATATGAAGCCGTAACGGGTTGGGAAGACAGGCGGCAATGGTGGCCGCTTCGCTCTGGGTCAGCGTCTTGGCAGAATGCTCAAAATAGTGACGGGCTGTGGCTTCGGCACCAAATATGCCGTCGCCTGTTTCGATGACATTGAGATAGACCTCCATGATGCGTTTCTTACTCCAAATATGCTCAATAAGAAAGGTGTAATAGGTTTCAACGGCTTTGCGAGTGTAGGTACGAGTGCCGAAGGTAAATACATTTTTGGCGGTCTGCTGGGAGATAGTGCTTCCGCCATGACGGACATAGCCGTATTTTCGTTTCTCATCGATGGCGTTCTGTATGCCTCGCTCGGAAAAGCCATTGTGGGAAGTGAATAGATTATCCTCGCTGGCAATGACGGCTCGTATCAATTGGGGCGATATGTTCTCAATATCTACCCAATGGACTTGTGTCTTGTAGGGCTGTTGTAGTTCGTTGGACTTGTGCGGTCTATTCTGTGCGGGCCTATCTATGTCGCCACGCTCTGCCCGGCGTGCGGCTAAGTAGCGACTAAACATAACAGGGGTATAATAGACCGGTACCCAACGGAGAGCCACTACCTGCAGGATGGAAAAAGCAAATAGGAACAGCAGAACAAAGGCACACCATCGAGCTGCTTTGCGTAGCCAATGGTGTGTCTTTTTGTTGTGTGTTGTTGTTCGACTGCGAGAGGCCATGTTGTTAGTAGCTTTCTTCGGCAGTGGGGAAGGTGCTTTCTTTGACGGCAGAAATATAGCTTTTGACTGCCTCTTGTACTGCCGCGCCGAGTTCGCCAAATCGACGCAAGAACTTGGGCTTGAACCCTTGGTTGAGCCCCAACATATCGTGTAGCACGAGCACCTGCCCATCGGTTTGTGCGCCGGCACCTATACCGATGACGGGGCATGAAACGGCTTTTGTCACTTTTTCGGCCAAGGCAGCCGGTATTTTCTCTAATACGATAGAGAAACAACCTGCTTGGTCGAGCAGCTGGGCATCGTGAAGCAGCTTAGCGGCCTCGGCTTCCTCTTTGGCTCGCAGACCATACCCGCCAAATTGGTTGACCGACTGAGGTGTAAGACCCAGATGCCCCATAACGGGAACACCCGCCTGTATCATCTTTTGGATGGCCGGCAGAATCTCTTCGCCTCCCTCTAATTTGACAGCATCGGCACCGCTCTCCTTCATAATACGGATTGCATTGCGTACTGCTTCCTCGGTGCTGACCTGATAGCTGCCAAAAGGCATATCGGCTACCACCAAGGCGTGTTGTGCCGCACGCACGACGCCTTTGGTTAGGAATATCATCTCGTCTAATGTGATAGGCAAGGTATATTGGTTGCCGCAGACAATGTTGCTGGCACTATCGCCAACCAATATCATCTCGATACCTGCTTCGTCAACCAAGCGGGCTAATGTGAAATCGTAGGAAGTGAGCATGGCAATTTTCTCGCCATTCTGTTTCATTTGGCGCAGACGAGATGTGGTCATGCGGGTGTTTTGTGTATGTACTGACATAAATGATTGAATTGAAAATCGTTGTAATGTTCTATTTGTCCGACAAAGTTACTGCTTTTTTGTGGATGTGCAAAACTTTTTGTATCTTTGCGCCCAGAATGAATAGGAATGCAACCATATTTACAATACTGACAGCATTGGGTATTGTATTGCTATGGATTGATATCTGCTCCGGTTCGATATGGCTAAATCCTCTGTCTTGTATAGGGACAGGGGATAGTTTGTTTTGTACGGACTCCATCGAGCATCGTATTTTGTTTCATCTACGCTTGCCTAAAACGCTGACGGCACTGCTGGCCGGGTCGGCACTATCGGTATCGGGACTGCTGATGCAGACGCTGTTTCGGAATCCGTTGGCCGGTCCCTATACATTGGGCGTGTCGTCGGGTGCCAGTCTGGGTGTAGCGCTGGTGACCTTATGTACAACCTTGGTGGGCACGGCAGTGGGAGGCTACTTCTCGGTGATTGTAGCGGCTATTGCGGGGAGTGCATTGGTGCTGCTGCTTGTGATGCTGGTCGCTCGCCATGTGACCAACAATGTGAGCCTATTGATTGTGGGCATGATGTTCGGCTCGATTGCCGGTGCGCTGGTCAATCTGCTGCAGAACTTTGCCAATCCTGATGCGCTGAAACTGTTTATTGTATGGACATTCGGGAGTCTGAGCAGTGTAGGGTGGACACAGATGCCTTATTTGGCTGCTGTGTGGCTGATAGGTATGGCGGTATGTGTTTATCTGATAAAACCTCTAAACGGTCTTCTGCTCGGCGAAGACTATGCGCGAGGATTAGGTGTGTCTATTCGCGCAGTTCGTATTCTGATAGTATTATCTACCGGTCTGTTGGCAGGAGGTGTGACTGCTTTCTGCGGGCCGATTGCTTTTATTGGAGTGGCTGTGCCGCATATAGCACATGGGCTATTCCACACCTCGAATCACCGAATCTCGTTGCCGGCATCGGCTCTTATTGGAGCGGATATGCTGCTCGTGTGTGATATTCTCTGCTCGCTCTTTACCTATCCGTTGCCTATATCTACGGTGAGTGCTTTGTTTGGCGCTCCGATCATTATATGGATAATCTTAAAACACAAACAGATATGAAACGAGTTTTGTATTCGCTTATTTTGGCTTTATGCTTAGGGGGCTATGTGTCGGCTGCTTCGTATACAAACCCCATCTTGGCGTACGACTATTCCGACCCCGATGTGTGTCAGGTGGGCGAGGACTACTATTTGACATCCTCTTCGTTTAACTGTGTGCCGGGGCTGCAGATATTGCATTCTCGTGATTTGGTGCATTGGCAGATCGTGGATGCGGCTTTGCCCTATTCGGTGCCGGGTACGGAAAATGAGGTGACCCCACAGTATGGTGGAGGTGTGTGGGCTCCGAGTATTCGCTACCACGAGGGGCGGTTCTATATCTACTATGGTGACCCGGACCGAGGTGTCTATTGTGTTCGCTCGGAGAAAACGACCACATTGCCTTGCCGCTGGGAACAGGCGGTGTTGGTGAAACCGGGTATCGGATTGATTGATGCGTGCCCACTATGGGACGACAACGGGCGGGTATATCTGGTGCATGCCTTTGCGGGCAGCCGTGCTGGATTCAAGAGTGCATTGGCGGTCTGTGAGCTGAGCGCCGATGGTATGCGTGCCATCACCGAAAGCCGTCTTGTATTCGACGGGCATCCCGATAACCCGACCTCGGAGGGACCCAAATTCTATAAGCGCAACGGATATTATTATATCTTTTGCCCAGCCGGGGGCGTTTCGACCGGTTGGCAATTGGCTATGCGCAGCCGTTCGCCTTATGGCCCGTATGAGGTGAAGCGTGTCTTGGAGCAGGGAAACAGCCCGATCAATGCACCTCACCAGGGGGCGTGGGTCGGCGACTACTTTCTGCACTTCCAGGATGTAGGCGTGGCCGGGCGTATTGTGCATCTGCAGCCGCTCCGATGGGCGGATGATTGGCCTGTGATGGGGGACAATGGAGAACCCGTGACGGAAGGCAAAACAAATTGGACCGATACACAGGCCAAGACGGACAATCTGCCGGGTATTACGACCTCGTGGCACGATGAGTTTGACCAAACAACGCTTGACCTGAGCTGGCAATGGTCGGGCAACTATCGTGCGCAATATATCTATTGCAATGCGGAGCAATCGTATATCCGTCTGTTCTCGTACCCCGCTGATAGTGTGCCTGTGGCTCCGAATCTGCTGCTACAGAAGATGCCGGCCGGGCGTGATTTTGTGGCTACGGCAAAGGTGCGTTTCTTGCCCAATCCGAAAACGGCACAATATGAACATGCGGGACTGATAGTGGCAGGCCGACGCTGTTTTATGCTGGAAGTGCCGAAGGTAGAACAATGGATGTGGTTGCGTGTGGAGGTATCGAAGACGCAGCAATGCCGTTTCTATGTCTCTACCGATGGGGTTCGCTATATGGCGGTAGGGCAGCCATTCCAAGCCGTTGAGGGACAATGGATAGGGGCGAAAGTGGGACTATACTGCTCCCGCACGCCTGTCAAAATAAACGACTCCGGCTATCTGGATGTAGATTTCTTTGAGATACGATAGCGGGGAGAAACCAAGGGAGCAATGCCCATAGTATGCGTAGCAAATAGTAATTCCTGTTTCCCATAGTAATTATAATTTCTTACAGAGTGGTTTATGCATTCTTTATCATTGAATAGTAAAGGAATAGTTTTGTTGTGTGTGGTAGCCGTATGCTGTGGTTGCCATACAAAAAAGGTAGCTGTTGTGCCGGCACCGGTACAGAAGACCGTTGTGGCGGATACGACCATAATGCCACTTTTCCCCGCAGAGGTGCTGTATATCATCGGGCGGGAGTGGGAGTGTATGCACGATTCGGCTTCGGCTAAGTATCTTATGCCTCGTGCCACAAAGGTGCGTGTCGATTCGATATCGATGGCAGACTACATAGAGCAGCGTCTGCTCGAACTCTATCCGGAGCGTGCCTACCCCGGCTATGTGGCCAAAGTGGAGCAGATGGCAAAGATGCTCATCTATGCAGGTAACCAATCGCAGACCATATCGAACCAGATAGGAAGCGAGTTGCCTTCTCCTGCGGCATACTATAGCGCACAGGACATGGCGAGCAGCCGGCTATCGTCCGATTCGGTCGAAATACGCTTCTTGGAACTTTCACAGCAAGAGGCTGCCCATTGGGCGATGCTGAATCGACTTGCCACACAAGCAAACTGGGTGCAGCGGGTGACATTGGACTCGCTCACGCTGTCATCGATAGAGGAAGAGAATCTCGGACTGACCATAATGCTTTGGAAAGGTCCTCGAATGTTCTACCGCATCTACCAAAGCAAGGAGCGTGCTACCCACTTGGCAGAATACTACTATCCCGGTGCTACCCACGAAGGGAAACGAGGCGATGCCTTCCGCCATATCTTTGTCAATGCCATGCTGCGCACCTACGTTGGGCTGCCGATGACCTATATGACAATGGATCTGTATTGGGAATATGCCCATCCGAATGCTCCATGCGACCGCTATATGGACTTGCACAACAATGTGGTCGGTCGCCAAGCACACTATGCCGATTTCGTGTATTCGGAGCCATCGGATTTGCCCTCGTGGGAGCAATGGGCCGAACATGTCCGAAGCTACATCGAAGATACGACTGCCAATGGTCGCTATCAGGACTGGAATTTGGAAACACCGTCGTTTATCGTGATTCCGCAAGCCGAGTCGGTAGAACGAGAGAACTATATCTACTTCGGCAAATAAACTGTAGTATTAACTACTAAAAATATCAGTGTATGAAACAAACCTCTTACATCATGAGAGTGGCACTGTCCCTATTGCTATGGGTGGGTGCTACAACTCTTTATGCAGAAACGCAAGACTGGCCCGCTACCAAACCCAATATAGGCAATGGGCGATTGGTGGTATGCGGGCAGAACGCCTACAACTATTTTGTATACGACCTGACGAACGGCCGTTGCAAGTACTCTACCGTGTCGGAGCTCGAAGAACGCACCGCCGCTATGGTGCAATCGTTGCGTTATATTGATGCCGACATCTACGCGTTCAATGAGTTGGAAAACGCAGGGGACACGGTGCTTGCCTATCTAACCAATGCCATGAATACGGCAGCGGGGCAGGTTATCTATGCGTATGTGTCGGACAATTGTACCAAAGGCAACGACTCGGAGCAGATAAAGTCGGGCTTTATCTATCGTAAGGACAAAGTGCAACTGCTCGGCACGAACCATGCGACCACTTCCCGCTCGTATTACCGAAACACCATGCGTTGGCAAGCATTCACCGAACTGAGCAGCAACGAGAGTTTTGTGCTGTCGATGAACCACTTCAAGGCAAAGAGTGGTTCGGACGACGGCTCGAGTATGCGGACTACCAATGCGCAAGACCTTATTAGCGGGACAGCAAGCATGACGGCAGACCCGGACCTGCTGATAATGGGCGATATGAACTGCACGATCAGCGAAGACCCATTGGTATATATTGTGAGCAAGGGATTCGTAGAGCAGCTCCTGCAATACGATGCATCGGCGTACTCGTATATCTATAGTGGCAGCCAGGAACTGATAGACCATGTGTTTGCCAATAGTACGATGGCGACGCAAATAACCGGTGCGGGGGTATTCCATGTCAATACCTCTTCATCGTGGAACAATGGGTATAAATACTCCGACCACGACCCATATTTGGTAGGTATCAATTTGGGCAGTACAACGCCTGACCCCGATCCCGATCCCGATCCCGAACCAGACCCGAAGGAAGAATGTACAGACATAGCTTATTCGCTCGATTTCAAGACAGGATTGGGTACTTTCTCGCAGATAACGACTGCCGGCACGGTCGATTGGCGTTCCAATTCGACATACGGAGTATGCATTAACGGCTATAATAAGTCGGGGGAAATGGACAGTTGGTTCATATCCCCGGCATTTGACCTTTCGGAGAAGGAAAGCGCAACGATAACTTTCCGCCATAATCTCTTTAAGGACAATTCGGGAGGGCAGTACTCGCAGTACCAAACCCTATGGATAAGCAATGGCTATACGGAAGGCACGACACCCGATGAGACGGCATGGACGCAAGTGCCCATCACCAACTATTTGGTAGGGAGCTATGTGAATTGCACGATTACACTGCCTGTGGCATCCTTGCAGAGTGGTTTCCGCTATGCCTTCCGCTACCAAGCACCCGATGGCACTACGGCGAACTTTTGGGAAATAGATAATACCACACTGACCGCTAAGTGTAAGCAGCAAGAAACAGCGATAGAGAATGTGGAGATAGATATCCACGACCTAAATACGCATGTCTATTCGATAATGGGCTATGACATGACGGCTGAGAAGGAGAACTTGCCTGCCGGGCTGTATATCCTCATCAACGGAACGCATAGCAAGAAGGTGGCATACTAAAGCGATGTTAAACATACATACCCAACAAAAAACAGCGACATTGAATGCCGCTGTTTTTTGTTGGGTGTAGATCGGGAGATTTGACCGATACACCTATAATTACTTGTTCTCTTTCTCCTTGAAAGTACGAGAGAGAACGACCTCTTTGCCATCACCGCTGATACGGGTGAGCTTAACGGTAAGACCGCTGATAACAAAGGTTTGGCAATAGGTGGAGTCAGCCTCGATGGAGTCCATAGCCTTGTTGACTGCAGCCTTTACCTTCTTGTCGATCTTCTTGCGAGCACCATTTGCCATAAAAGTGGGGCTGCTGACATCCATACGCTCTGCAACCGTTGCGAGTTCGGTACAAATTTTGTCCTCTGCTCCGCTGAACTTGTAAGACATATAGGTGCCTGTTGCATCGCCTTCGTCTGTATCCAACGAGTACATTTGATCACCCATTACATCTGTTTCGCATCCGGTGAATACGAAAGACATCATTGCCAGGCAGCAAATAGCCACCATAGAAAAAAACTTTTTCATTTTGTTTTTTGGTTTATTGTTGTGTTTGAATTGTTTTTTGACGATACTTTTTGCCCCCAAGAAATGCCCGATAATGCATTAACGCCCGATTAACGGCAATTAACGGAGACCCAAAGCGCAGCCGATTAACGCCCAATTAATGGAGTCCAATTTTACTTACGCAAAGCCGCCAGCGACTCTTGGATGGAGGCAATACGCGCTTCGGCATCGGCCTTCTTCTTGCGCTCCAATTCAACGACTTCCGGCTTGGCATTGGCAACAAAGCGTTCGTTGCCGAGTTTTGCCATTACGCCACGCAGGAAACCCTCTTGGTGCTGCAAGTCGGCTTCCAACTTCTTGATTTCGTCCTCTACATTGATGAACTTATCGAGCGGAACGCTGCATTCGGTCGTGCCGACGATGAAGGATGCACTGCCCGCTGCTTTCTCGCTGATGTCGTAAACGATATGGCAGTTGGCGAGTTTCTCAATGAGCGAACCCGATGCCGAAGCCGTTGCGGCTGCCGTATTGAGCGTAAGCACTTCCTTCTGCGGGATGTTCTTGCCCGCACGGATATTCCGTACATTGGATACTACCTGTTTGAGGGTCTCGATATCGGCGAGCAATGCCTCGTCGGCCGTGCCGAACTCACCCAACGGGGTAACCATGATACTCTCGCCTGCCTTGCGCTCGGTGAGGTTTTGCCACAACTCCTCTGTGATGAATGGCATGAAGGGGTGGAGCAAGCGTAGCATTTGGTCGAAGAACGAGAGTGTCGCCTCGTAGGTGGTGCGGTCGATAGGCTGTCCATAGGTAGGCTTAATCATCTCGAGGTACCAACCGGAGAACTCGTCGCAATAGAGTTTGTAGATCGCCATCAGTGCCTCGCTCAAGCGGTATTTCTTGAATAGGTCGGCTATATCGGCTGCGGTGTTCGACAGCAGCGAACGGAACCAACGGACAGCCATTTGCTCGTTGTCGCCCTGCGGCTTGTCGGCTACCTCCCAACCTTTGACTAAGCGGAAGCAGTTCCAAATCTTGTTGTTGAAGTTGCGTCCTTGCTCGCACAGGCTCTCATCGAAGAGAATATCGTTGCCTGCCGGTGCACTGAGCATCATACCCATACGCACACCGTCTGCACCAAAACGCTCGATAAGGTCGAGCGGGTCGGGACTATTGCCCAACGACTTGGACATCTTGCGCCCGAGTTTATCACGCACAATACCGGTGAAATAGACATGGTGGAACGGCATCTTGCCCATATACTCGTAGCCCGCCATAATCATACGCGCCACCCAGAAGAATATGATGTCGGGACCCGTTACCAAGTCGGCAGTGGGGTAGTAGTACTGTATCTCTTTGTTGTCGGGATGCTCGATGCCGTCGAAGAGGCTGATAGGCCACAGCCACGACGAGAACCAAGTATCCAATGCGCCCTCGTCCTGCACCAACTCTTCGCCTTGCAGCCCGAGTGCAGCGGCTTTCTGCTGCGCCTCCTCGAGGGTCTCGGCTACGATAATCTTATCCTCCGGATAGGCTTCTGCGCCCGTGGCGGCGAGAATAGACTTGGCGTAGTATGCCGGAATACGGTGCCCCCACCAAAGTTGGCGGGAGATACACCAATCCTTGATGTTCTCCAACCAATTGCGGTAGGTGTTCTTATATTTGGTAGGATAGAAAACGATGTCGTCGTTCATCACGGGCGGTAGTGCAATATCTGCGAAGTGCTGCATACGGATGAACCATTGCAGGCTCAAGCGGGGCTCGATAGGCACATTGGTACGCTCGGAGTAGCCGACCTTGTTGGTGTAGTCTTCTACTTTCTCGACCAACCCAACCGCCTGCAAGTCCTCGACAATCTGCTTGCGGCAGTCGAAACGGTCCATGCCGTGGTACTTCTCTACTGCCTGACGGAACTCCGGCTCTACGGTGTCCATATTGAGGTGAGCATCGGGGGTGAAGATGTCGATGGTCTGTAGGTTGTATTTCTGCCCCAAGGCGTAGTCGTTGACATCGTGGGCAGGCGTTACTTTCAGGCAGCCCGTACCGAAGCCAATCTCTACATAGCGGTCTTCGATAATCGGAATCACACGCCCTACACCCGGCACGATGACATGCTTGCCACGCAGCCATTGGTTTTTCTCCTCCTTGGGGTTGATGCAGACTGCTATATCGCCGAAGATAGTCTCGGGGCGGGTAGTAGCCACCACCGCATAGTCGGCTCCCGTCTCGGGGTTGGTTACACCCGGCTCTGCCACCTTGTAGCGGAGATAGTAGAACTTGCTATGCTCCTCGTGGTAGATGACCTCCTCGTCGCTGAGCGCTGTCTGACGCTCGGGGTCCCAATTGACCATACGCAACCCACGGTAGATAAGTCCCTTTTGGTAGAGGTCGCAGAAGACATGGATAACGGCACGCGAGCGGGTCTCATCCATGGTGAACGAGGTGCGGTCCCAATCGCACGAGCAGCCGAGTTTGCGCAACTGCTTGAGGATGATGCCTCCGTGCTCATCTGTCCAATCCCATGCATGCTTCAAGAACTGCTCACGAGTGAGGTCGGACTTGTTGATGCCCTGTTCTTTCAGACGCTTGATAACCTTGGCTTCGGTTGCAATCGAGGCATGGTCGGTACCCGGTACCCAGCAGGCATTTTTCCCCTCCAAGCGGGCACGACGCACCAATATATCCTGAATGGTTTCGTTGAGCACATGCCCCATGTGGAGCACGCCCGTTACATTCGGGGGCGGGATAACCACCGTGAAAGGCTCACGCCCATCGGGTTCGCTGTGGAAGAGTTTGTTGTCCAGCCAGTATTGATACCAGCGTGCTTCGATGTCTGTAGGATTGTATTTCGATTCCATACCGTGTATTATTTGACAA
>CAVKVE010000021.1:20476-22998 GCA_963659655.1 Bacteroidaceae bacterium
ACGATTTGCCCATTGCACATTATGCAAAAAGCCCGCAAAGTTACAATTTTTTCTGCACATACAAAATAGTTGGCCGTTTTTTGTGCTGTACTACTGCTATGAATAAGGCTGTCGAATCGATTGGTTCGACAGCCTTATCTGTAAAAATATGGGTTTTGGGAATGCTCGTGTTATTCAACACAATGGACCCCATCGCCAATCTCGGCGACATAGAAGTCGGCGTGAAGCCCCGTCTTCTCGGTGTATTCTTTGCCTACCTGCTCGATGAAGGTCGGGATGGCCTCCTCACGCACGAGCGATACGGTGCAACCACCGAAACCACCGCCCGTCATACGGCTTCCCAATACGCCATTGATCTTCCATGCAGCGGCTGCCAAAGCGTCCAATTCCGGTCCCGTAACTTCGTAGTCGTCACGCAGCGAGATATGGCTCTCGGTCATCAGGTGGCCAAACTCCTCGATATGCCCTGCTTGCAGTGCTTTCACGGCATTGCGGGTGCGCTCCACCTCGCTGACTACATGGCGGGCACGGCGGAAAATAACGGGGTCGGTCAGCACGCTTTTTACTTTGTCAAAGTCCGCCAAGGTCAGTTCTGCCAAGCACTTGATGGGGCGCACGGCTGAGATCTGCTCCACTGCGGTATGACACTGCTGTACCCGCTCGTTGTATGCGCCCGAATCCAAATGGTGGGGCGAGTGGGTATTGCTGATAACGACCTTGATACCATTCAACTGCACGGGTACAAGGTCGAATTGCAATGTATCGCAATTGAGGAAAATAGCATGGTTGGCTTTGCCCTGCGCCGAAGCAAACTGGTCCATAATACCGCACATAACGCCGGCAAACTCATGCTCGGCGGCTTGCCCAATCTTGGCAATCTCGGTACGGTCGCAGCCTGCATGGAGCAACTCGCTGAATGCATACGCCGTGACGACCTCCATGGCGGCACTGCTGCTCAAGCCTGCGCCGGCAGGTACATTGCCCCAATAGAGCAAATCGTAGCCCTGCTCGATGGCATACCCTTTTTTGATGAACTGCGCCATACAACCGATAGCGTAGTTTGCCCATGCACGATTGGGCAGGGGAGAGGTCAGTTGGTCGAGAGGAAGGGTATAGGTGTCCGTTATATTGAGCGAACGAAAACGCATTACCTTGTCTGTGTTGGGCGCAATGAGCAAGTAGGTACCAAAACTCAAAGCACACGGGAAAACGAACCCACCGTTGTAGTCGGTATGCTCGCCAATGAGATTGACACGCCCGGGGGCGAAAAAGACCTGAGTGGACTTGTGTCCATACGCAGCCACGTAGGCTGCTTTCAATTCGGATTTGTTCATGGTATGTTTTGGATTGTAGGATAGCAGACCTCCATCGGTTGAATAGGAGGCTGAAAATCGGGAACAAAGGTACAACTTTTGTTTGAGATATGCAAATGTTTGTGCTATGCAAATAATGATGCGCAATGGCAGTGTTATCTGCTGAGGCTGCGATAGGTCGGAATAGCGGTTGTAGGGATGCAAAAAAATAGGTAACTTTGCAGCCGGATTAGGACGCATATAGGCACGCTTCGACCTATTCTCGACAACACACGACTACCAATAATTCACACACAACTACCAATTATCTTTCGGCTCTACGATAATCAACCCTCCCAATACGGACACTATGGCTGCACAAAACAAACTATTCCAACGACTGATATGGTTAGTGGATACTATTTATTCTGCCGGCTCGATTTCCCGCTCCGAGATAGACCGGCGCTGGGCTCGCTCTGCCTATAACGACTCGCATGCATCGGAGTATGGCGAGCGTAATTTTCATCGCCACCGAGAAACCATCTATGAGATGTTCGGCATAGAGATAGTATGCAACCACACCACCAAACTCTACTCACTGGCGGGGCTTGGCGATGCCGAAAAAAAAGGTGTGCGCTCGTGGCTGATCGATACATTTGCCGTGAATAATATGGTCAATCTTGCCGGAGATATGCAAGACCGTATTCTATTTGAACCCATACCGGAAGGTACTCGGTTTCTATCGACCATTGTATCGGCCATGAAAGAGGAACGCTTTCTGTCGGTGACCTATAAGCGGTTTGACAGACCCGACCCACACTCGTTCTTGCTCACTCCCTATTGCCTGAAGGTATTCAAGCAGCGCTGGTATCTGGTAGGCAAGCCGGATGACCACCCCGAAGAGGCCGAGCCTCGTGTGTATGCGCTCGACCGTGTGGTGGATATGGCAATAACCGATAGGCATAGTGCGATGCCGAAATCATTCCGCCCGGAGCAGTTCTTTGCCCATCAGTTCGGCGTAGATAGGCGTATCACGGAGGCAGAGTATATTCGTGTGAAAGTGTCGGCGCAGGCGGCTAACTATATTCGCACACTGCCTATTCATGAGACACAATACGAAGCGGAGCGACAGGAAGGCTATAGTGTGTTTACCTTCCGTGTTGCTCCGACCTACGATTTTGTGCAAGAACTACGCAAACACGGTTCGAATCTCGAAGTGCTTGAGCCTGC
>CAVKVE010000021.1:23183-28323 GCA_963659655.1 Bacteroidaceae bacterium
ATGAGGCTGTCGGTTTCTCGATAGAGAATGGCATGAATAGTCTGCTTGCGGGCAATATTCTCTATTTGTCCTCCCGAAAAAGCAAAGCGCTTGGCAAGTAGGAGCGCATCGCTTTCGGTAAGCTCGGGCATCATGGCCTGCCAAATATGTCGGCTCTCATTGGCTGTAGGCTTGGGAAACTCAATCTTATACAAGAAACGGCGCTCGAAGGCCTCATCGAGATTGGAGGTGAGGTTGGTGGTGGCAATCATAATGCCATCGAGATTCTCCAATTCCTGCAGAATGATATTCTGGATGGCATTCTCCATCTTATCGACGGCTTTCTCGGCATTGGAATTGCGTTTGCCCAAGATGGCATCCGCCTCGTTGAATAGCAAGATAGGAGCCAAATCGCTTTTCTCACAGAGGCTTCTGTATTTGTCGAACACGGCTTTGACCTGCTTCTCACTCTCTCCAACATACGCATTGCGCAATTTGGACATATCAACCTGCATGATGTCACGCCCCGTCTGGCGTGCCAACTGAAGGGCGGTCTCGGTCTTGCCCGTGCCGGGAGCACCATAGAATATGCAAGCAAACCCCTTGCGCATTCCCCTCTCGGCGAGGCGATTCTGCACCTCTTGGAAGCGTTCCTTACTCAAGATGGACAGAAGATCTTGTACCTGTTTGGTGACTTGGGGATTGTAGAACAACTGTTTGGGCTTGATAGCGGCACTCTCTAACAGCCCGACCGGCTTTTTCTTGGTGTCCACCGTGTAAAAGTCGGTGCCGTTGAGCAGCTCCTCTTTGGTGCGGTCGGACAAATGCCAACTCGAGATGTCGAGTAATCCATCGCTGTTATGGAACTCTAAGATACCGCTTGCAAATAATATTCCTTTTCCGCTGCTTGTTCGGCGTATTGCATTCTTCAGCATACGGTTGTCCCGTCCGAATATTTCGGTAATGTCGCGTTCGCCGATGCGTTCGTCATTGTCCTCTATAAATTGACTGAGAGTAACCAATAGGATATTTCGATCCTCCGTATTCAGAGCGTAATTATTGATATGCTGTACGATAGGAAGTTGTGGGTTGTCGTTGAACAGGTCGGTTATGCGATGCATTAAACGATCGTATGTGATGTTTTCTTTTCGGCGGGCATCGAGAATGGTATAGAGTGCTTCCAACCATTGGTTGAGCGCGAGATTCTTGTATTGCTCCGGACAAGGGACCTCATTTTTCCCGATGGCATTGACCACATAGTCGGGGATGTCGTAGGTATCTCGCTCTCCATAGGAAGGGCGAAGGAACTCCTTTTGAACCAAAGTGTCGAACAAGTACTTGTACTGCAATGCCTGTATCGGGCGGCAATCGAAATACCGGCAGAGGTCACTGAAATGGATATGGTAGAACCCTCCCTGATTGAAGATAGCACTCAACCACATAGCCTCCTCCTCGCTTAGGTTTAAGCGTATAGCCAACACAGCAAGAGCCGGGTGGACACGGGCAATGCTTTCTGCGGTCAGGGAACCATTGCTGAGCGACTTATCGCAGAATTCCATTAATTCGAGCAGGGTCTTGGATTGCAGGCTCTGGGATCCTTCTAATTCAGCTTCCGCTTCAGCTTGTACTTCCAATATAAACTGTTGAATCTCTTCCGGCAGGTGTATGGACTCTACGGATTCAGTTTGTTCCGTAGTTTGGTTTTGATTTGAGGTCGTTGCACTTGGGTTCTGTTCTTCTTTCATAGTTTTCTTTGTTTTTTTGTTCATACTAATTATATTTTTTAGGTTCGACAATACTTATTTCTGCATCTCAATGATTTGAGCATGCAATGATGGAGATAAAATTCGGAATTGCCAAATGGGTATGCATTTTTTTTGCATTTTTTGTGTTCAGTACTTCTGTCGCCCCGGTACAAGTTGTTTGAATTGCAGCAAAGCGACTACCTGCTCGAGCGTATACGATTGGCTGAGGCTCTTGGCTTCCCCGTAGCGTTTGTTGATTCGTACATAGCTAAAAAAAGCATTGGAAATATCCGAAATACGGTGCTGGCGGGTCTGTCCATCGCCATTGACCGAGGTGCAGATATGCCCACCCGATAGCCCTGACCATCCCATTTTGCACAGAAGCCAAAGTTTGCCTTGCGGGTCGGTCTGTATGGCGTCCGGGCAATGGAGTTGCCATTCGATAAGACCACCCAATGTAGGATTGGGAACAGGGCCGGAGATGGCGGTACCACTATACACAGGGATAGGTGTAAAGTACATACGGCTATCCGAAAGAATGTGCTCCCGCTGAGAGAAAAGAAAATGGTAATGGGCGTAGAAAAAATGCTCTTGTTGTCGCTGTCGCTCTCGGGAGAGTGGCTGTTCTTCGGGAGCAGATATGCGCTCGTAACAAGTGAGGGTTCTGCCATCAAGCAGAGTGATTGTAGAAAACTGTGCCATTGCTTTTTAATTAAGGTGTTGAGTGAATAAATCGTATCATTATCCCACCGTGACCGGAGGACAGAGGCTCGGTGGGTGTGGTGCAGTGCCCACTCGGGATACCGGTTGGGTTATTTCTACTGCCGAATGAGATACCATCGAACAGACTCAAGCAGGTCGGTCAACTTTTGATTCCGCTCGGTCTGTTGAGAATGAATAATGAAATTTTGCATCTCTTTGAACGAGATGTATTCGCCATCGAAGAGGGCATTGCATATATGGGAGGTGGATGGCTTGCGACAAAAACGCAGAATCTCCTCTCGTTCTCGATTGAGCGGGGCTAATTGCTGCTGGTAGTCACGAGGCGATAGTTCTTGGTTCCGCAACCGATTGCGCAATTCTGCACGAAGGGCGTATATCTCGGGCAGACGCTGCTCACGGCAGGACAACTGTTGCTCTAATGCGGCTACCATTGGGCAAAGTTGGTCGAAATGACGCTTCATGAGGGCTTGGTGAAATTCTGCGGTTCGCTTCTGCTCACGCTTCTCTGCGTCTTCGAGTTGCCGTTCGAGGTTCGAAATTCGGTTGGTAAGTTGTAGGATGGTAATCTCGTTTGGGTCGAGTTGGAGAATTCCTTCTTGGGCAAAGATCTCCACAACCTCCTCGAGTGTATAGTGTTGGTACTTGGACTTGGCATCATCGTATAGACCGTTGATATGCATAAATGGGCGCCAAAGAGAAGCAAAACCATGTAATTGTTGGACTTGGGTATTGCCTTCCCCATCCACTAAAGTGCAACGATTGCTACCAGACAAGGGAGAGCCAGCGAGGCCGCAGACCATCCATATACGACCATCCGCATCTTGTTGGGTGGCATTGGGAGCATGGAGCAACCACTCGATAAGTACCCCAAGGGTGGGGCACTCGAAACCGCTCGTTCCGGTATAGGCTAAGCCGTTCTGCATAGGGATACGCGCCAAGAACATACGGCTATCCGAAAGGATGCGCTCACGATGTGAATAGAATGTGTGGAAATAGGTCAAGAACAATTCCCGACGAATCTGTCCGATGGATTTGGCATGGGGACTTTCCGGCTTAGCGGGTTTCGACTGCAGGGGACTCGACGAATGCCCCACCTGAAAATAGGTGCCGGTAGTGTCTAAGTGAAGTTGATTGGAAATGGGCTGCTCCGGAGTGTTGTTCTCGTAACAAGTGAGGATTCTGCCATCAAGCAGAGTGATAGAAGGATTTTGTGTCATTGTTTTTAATTAAGTTATTGTGTGAATAATTAATTCGTATCATTTTCCCACCGTGGCCGGTTGACAGAGGCTCGGTTGGTGTGGTGCCGTAAAGTACCAACTCGGGATACAGGTCGGGCTATTCCAACCGCCGAATCAGGTACCGTCGGACAGATTTACGCCAATGGGATAACCTCCAACTACGCTCAGTAGTGGGAGAATAATGGGAAATGAAGTGCTGCATCTCTGCGAGCGGGATGTATTCGCCCTCGAATAGGGCAGCACATATATGGGCGGTAGACTGCTCGCGACAAAAACGCAGAATCTCCTCTCGTTCTCGATTGAGCGGGGCTAATTGCTGCTGGTAGTCACGAGGCGATAGCTCTTGGTTCCGCAACCGATTGCGCAAGTCCGCGCGAAGGGTGTATATCTCGGGCAGGCGCTGCTCACGGCAGGACAACTGCTGTTCTAATGCGGTTACCATTGGGCATAGTTGGTTGAAATGGCGTTTCATAAGGGCTTGGTGAAAATCGGTGTTTCGCTTTCGGTCGCACTTGTTGGCCTCTTGGATCTGCTGCTTGAGGCGAGCAGTTAGGTTGCTAAGGTGCAGAATGGTTATCTCGTTTGGGTCGGGTTGGAGGAGTCCTTCTTTGGAAAAGATCTCCACGACCTCCTCGAGGGTATAGTGTTGGTCTCGGTCCTTGGCGTCAGCATAGCGGTGATTGATATGCAGAAACGGAGTCCAAAGAGAAATGAAAGGGTACAGCGATTGGGTGCGAGTGTTGCCCTCGGCATCGACCAAAGTACATTGGTTGCTACCCGACAGAGGGGAACCGGCGAAACGGCATACCATCCATATACGACCATCCGCATCTTGCTCGGTGGCATTGGGCGCATGGAGCAACCACTCAATCAGTACCCCGAGGGTGGGGAACTCGACGCCACCGGTAAAGGCTAAACCATTGTGCATGGGGATAGGCGTCAAGAACATACGGCTATCCGAAAGAATGCGCTCTCGATGGGAATAGAATGCGTGGAAATAGGTATGGAACAGCTCCCGCTGTGCCTCTGTATTGACTTCGGTAGGGGGAGCCTCCGGCTTAGCGGACTTCGGCTGCGGGGAACACAACGAACGGCCGGTACGAAGATACATACCGGCTGTGTCTAACTGATGTTGCTCGGAGATAGAACGCTCCTGCGACTTGTTCTCGTAACAAGTGATTTTTCTGCCATCAAGCAGAGTGATAGAAAGGGATTGTCTCATTTTTTTGTTTAATTAATTTATTGGTTAATAATTAATTCGCATCATTTTACCACCGTGGCCTGTAGACTTGGGCTCGGTTGGTGTGACTGAATGCCAACTCTGGATACATCAATATGTCAAAAAACGCTTCTTCGAGAGGAATGGGGGCGTACGCTCACGCTGCTGATTGATACTATTCTGCAAATGTTTTGCTCTCGCTCCACTTATGCCAAACGACTGTTCTGCAGGGCAGA